>CALKUJ010000243.1 GCA_937996825.1 uncultured Polynucleobacter sp.
TTCTTGATGAGCCAACCAATGACTTGGATATAGATACCTTGGAATTGTTGGAGCAATTACTACAAGACTACAAAGGCACTGTTTTCTTGGTCAGTCATGACAGAGCGTTTTTAGACAATGTGGTCACATCCATCATCGCTCATGAAGGCGATGGTTTTTGGCGTGAATATGAAGGTGGCTACGAAGATTGGAAGATCCAAAAGAAGAGATCCGAGGAGTATCGAAGCAACCAGTCTGTAAATGCCGAACCTGCCAAATCAAAATCTTCGATATCAGAGCCTATCAAAGTAGCATCAACAAAAGAAGTCTCGAAACCCCAAAAGTCATCGGTGCAAAAGTTAAATGGCAAAGAGCGCGCAGAGCTTGAGGCCATTCCTACACAAATTGACGATCTGGAGAGGGAGCAAGCCAGCATCAGTGAGAGCTTGGGTGATCCAGAGATTTATAAAAACAGGCCTGCTGATGTGATCACGTTACAAGAAGATCTGAAAATCATTGAAGCAAAGTTAAGTGCTTTGATGTCTCGCTGGGAAGAGCTTCTGGCGCGCTCAGACTCTTAATGATTGTTGTGTCAGTGAAGTGCTGCATAAATTGCTGCTGCGATGAGTGTGGCGCTTCCTAAAAGTGCGCTGATCACACTGCGCTTATTTTTAGGATTCATTTTCCCAAAATCATATTGAAATTTTTCTGATGCAATGTGTGCCAATGGGGCGCCGAGTTGATCAAGACTGGTTTCCACGGAGTCAATCATCTCTGCGGGGCCGCAAATCAAAAACTGCGCAGTCTCAAGATTGATTTGTTGCGAGCGCAATATTCCTTCTAGTGTTGGAGTATTTAGCACCCCAGTTGGACCTTGCCACTCTTTTGAAGGTTCAGAAACCAGTTGAATCACCTCAAGGTTCTTGAATGATTCAATCTTTACCATCTCTTGAAGATTAATCGCTTGCTCTATCACGCGATTGCCGTAAATTAATAAGATTTTCTTATGCAAGAGTGCTATATCTTGATCACGTTCTATTTGGCGCAAGATACTGAGCATCGGAGCTATGCCAACACCGCCTGCAATCATGATCAGTTGATCGTTCTTCACTGAGAATGCTTCAGCCCCAAAGTTGCCATAGGACCCATCCACGAACACTTGCTGACCAGTTTGTAGTTGACTGATTTGATGTGTGAAGTCACCCACATCTTTGATCAGGAAGCTGATGTCATATGAGTTTTGATTAGAGCAAGATGCAATAGAAAATGGGTTCTCCGGCAGAGGAGAGCTGCTAGCAATTTTTAACCAAGCAAACTGACCCCCTTGATGCTTCATCTTCTTTGCTTTTGAGTGCTTGATCACCAGTTCCCAAATCTTCAAAGATACCTCTTTGATAGAAACCACCTCGTATGCATTTTTATTCTGTAAGAGAGGTTTGAATAGATAAGTCCAGGCTAGGCTCAATATTGCCAGTCCCAGCATGAACTGCCAATATGCTCTCATCCAAACTTCTTGTGCATACCTACCAGCATCCATGGTATGAATAAAGCCAATGATGGCAATGACCAATGCCAAGATGACATGGCTCAATCTCCAGGACTCATAACTGATCTCAGAATTTTTTCTCGTGATTGCAAAGCCAATCAAAAAAATCAAGGCAATCAAACTCAGCATGCCTGTTAAGCCTGATGTGAGAGTCAAACCTATAAAGTTTTGATGAGATGCAGCGGTCATCCAAACAGGTTGACTCGGTAGGGTGTACATGAAGGGGTGGAGCAGTAAAAAAACCAAGGCAGTTCTGGCAAATAACTGATGAACTTGTAAAACCCAGTCGATGCCTAAGACCTTGGATAGCAGTTTTACTCTGCCGGACAGCCAAAACTCAATCAGGATAATATTGAAGCCAATCATGGCAAGACTTGAGGAAAGCTCATCAAGCCATGGTCTGTTGGGCAGATTGAGCGTCATAGAAATACCCAGTGGTAGCAAAACAAGGCTGAGGTAAATCAATAAGCTGACACAGCTGAAAACATTTAAGGTCATATTCCCATTATGATTGGGTACGCAAGTTATTTCTAGCAGAAATGATAAATTTATAACCAATAAGAGCACCAATCACACTGATCACCATGAGAACATTTCTAGCTGCACCTCCTGTTTCTGCCTTTGCCATGGTCATGGGTTTGTCTGGTTTGTCTTTGACTTGGTCAAAGTTTTCTCAGGTGTCTCAAATTCAATTGGCACAAGATGTTTCTTTGGTATTTGGCTTATTGGCCATTCTTGTGTTTTTGGTCCTGGCTGTGGGTTTGGTTCGCAAGCAAATACAGGCGCCTGAAAAATTGGTTGAAGAGTGGAATCATCCGGTGAAGTCTTCATTCTTCGGAGCTATTTCAGTGGGCGTTTGTCTTTTAGCTGCGGTGATTGTTCCATATTCATTTCAAGTGGCTGAAGTTGTTTGGATCTTTGGTGCCGGTTTGCATTTGCTTGCTTTATTGGCTGTTGTGAATGCTTGGGTGCATCGCGAAAGTTTGCAAGCAGCTCATGCCTGTCCAGTTTGGTTCATTCCGGCGGTGGGTAATGTGGTGATTCCTTTGGCTGGAGTGAAGTTAGGTTATTTTGAAATCTCTTGGTTCTTTTTCGGTGTTGGTCTGATCTTTTGGGTAGTGCTTTTAGCGTTGGTGATGCATCGCTTGATGTTTGTTCAGCCACCTTTACCTGACCGCCTCAAGCCTACGATGGCGATATTTTTAGCCCCGCCAACAGTGGCTTTCTCATCATGGCTTTTGTTGACACAAAGAACAGTTGAGCAGGGTCTTGATCCTTTTGCGCATATTCTGATTGCGATCGGATTCTTCTTCGCCTTCTTTCTGATCACGCAATTTAAAAAGTTCGCACAATTACCTTTCTTTATGTCGTGGTGGGCTTATTCATTCCCATCAGCATCATTCACAGTGGCAGCATTTAACTATGCTTTATTTGTACCAACTGCTATTTACTTTGCTTACATAGCTTTGATTTTTACAACCATCTTGATTGTTGGTTTATTCATCAGGACTTTGATGGCCATTCATATGAAAGACCCTCATTGGGTTGATTGAGGATTTCCCACACTTTCGTTGTTGAGAATCATTCTCATGTAAGATGGCGCTGGTAGTTCACTCATTTTGCACAAGCCAGCCGTTCTCTCCTTTTAGCAAGCCAGTGCCTATTTTTATAGGAGGGCTTATGTGCAGTACGTTTCACGATATTCGTAAAAGCTTTGCTTCGTTGAGAGTTGAGAAAAAACACCGACATCGAGAGATTGCATCATTTCTAAACGTCACAGAAGTTGAATTGATAGACGCGCATGTTGGCGTTACAAAATTAGAATCAATCAAGTCATTCCCCAATCTGGCTAGGGCGATCAGGTTGAAGCCATCATGGTCAAACATCATCCAAGATATTCAGGGGTTTGGTGAGGCCATGAGTTTTACCAGAAATGCTCATGCAGTTCACGAAAATTTAGCTTTTTATAAGCAAGCATCAGCCAGCGATGATATTGGGATTGTGACATCTGATGAACTGGAGATTCGTTTGATATTTGAACGATGGGAGTATGGATACCTGTTTGAAGAATGTAAGTCCACTGTTCTTCAGCGCAGCATTCAATTCTTTGATGAGTTTGGTGCATCAGTTCATAAGATCTTTCTCTTGCCTCATAGTCATCATTGGTATTTTGATGAGCTTGCTAAAAGATGGGCTGATTCAAATCAAGATCCAGGAATCATTGTTCAAGAAAAATTAGAGCATGATCAGCATTCAGAAAGAAGCACATTGACCACGATGATTGAAGAGCAGTTGGTCAATCAAAGAGAGTTGATTGGGCTTGGTGAACTGCAATCTTTCTTAAATGCTGCCGTTAAGGCCAAGTTGCCCTTGCTCATCACCCTGCAAAATCAGGGTGCCAGTCAATCTCATGATGGAGTGATTCATGAAATAGAAGAGCGCAAGGATTGGTTACACCTGAGTAATCAACAATTCAATGCTCATTTGCAATTAAGTCAGATCCTCAAAGTTTTCGTCAATCATCAGGTAAGTCCATATTCAATTGAGATATTTGATGATAAATACGATCTTTTGGTTTTGATTGCCCTTTCTGTAAAAGCCAGCCCAGCTGATAGGGAGGTGTGGGAGGATTTGCCAGAGATGGCCAGGGCAAGAGAAATGAGTCTTTTGGAATAAACCAGCACCTTTTAGGTAAAAGGAATAAAATAGCTAGACTGATATGCGTATATCGGGGCCGACATGGTTTCGACGTGGATTGCAAAGCATTGAGGGCATACCGAGGACCCGTCATCTCGTAAAACAATGGGAATGTAATAACTGCTAACGACGAACGTTACGCACTAGCAGCTTAATTGCTGCAGCCCCTGAACTGATTCTCTCTTGGGTCAGGTAGCGCAAGCTACATCAGGGTCATTTACAAGAGATAAGGTTGCATAGTGTCGTGATGTGCAGCCCGACAATTCAGCGAATCGCTAGTTTGTAACGTGTTGGTCCGTGACAGACTGGTTAAATTAAATGACACAACTAAGTATGTAGAACTCTATGTGGAGGATTTGCGGACGCGGGTTCGATCCCCGCCGGCTCCACCAATTAAAAAGCCTCATCTTCGGATGAGGCTTTTTTCTTTCATGGCAATTTTTTATTTAAATTGAATGCGATTGATGTCACAATCAGACGAACAAAACCCCATCTTGTCATGAAGTTAAAAATATTCATCTTCTCTTTATTGATATCAAGCCAATCACCTTTACTGGCTGCTCAGAGCAATGGTGGTTTGATTTTTGAGTGCGCTTCAGACAAGTTGGTTCAATTAAAAACTGACCTGAAAATTTATGAACAGGAATTAAGTATTGATGCGTCTGTTTATGAAGTAGACCAGGGTGCTGGCCGCCTGCGTTTGAGTCTTAAGGATCCATCGGTTTATGGGACTCTCTATTTGCGTTGGGATCCCAAATACAAGATTTCTGAGGAGCTAATTTCTTTGCCAAGTAAAAATGGATTAATAGAAATTGAAACGGTTTCTAAAAAAGAAATTTTCTTGGCTTTGATGCATCAAGGTAGGCAGAGCGTTTTTACTGGTAATACCTGTCATATCGATGCCCTTAGAGAGCATGTGCAAATCAGACAAATGATTGTGGCTTGGTCCGAACATCTTCATTGGAGTTTTCCTGATGGTGGGCCGGCCCAATGGAATCAGCGCTATTGGGACAAAGGAAATTTAAAACCAAAAGCCTCACTGGATGAGGCCATGAATGATTTTTTCATCAACCCTGACAAATGTTCTTTGGGTTGTTATACCGCCACCAAAATTGTCATTATTCAGGGAATTTTGGATTATTTTAGAAGAGTAAAAAAGGATGATGCAATGGCTGAGGCCATCATCAAAAGATTGAAGTCAGACGATGATGTTTTAGTTGGGATTGAGCCTGGTGCTATGTGGTCTTTTCAAAAGCCGATCAGTCCTGAGGAGCAAAAGCGTTTGGGTAAATTATTAAAAATACAAACCCGCGTTGCGCCCATGAATTTCATTCCAGGAGACTGGGTTTACTTTGTGAATAATGATCCTAAATCATCTGATGTGGATGGTTATGAGGGCTCAAATACGATTTACATGGGTAGAGCGTCGTTTGATGATTTTTATAACGACAATCAACACCATTATCTGTACAACGAAAAGCTGCAAAATATCTATAACTGGCGCCATGGTGTCTTTAGTCGATCACGCCACTATGAACGAATCAAAAATCTCTCATCTGAGCAAATAGATGCTTTAAGTTTGAGTCCAGAAGAGGGAGGCTTTGTGCTGAGTAATCGAGCTATTCCCTACTTCTTTGGATTTGAAGATTTTTAGTGCTTGATTTAGATTAAACGCTGAGGTGTCAATGTTCCCAAGAGCTTATGTACCTGAGCAACTAGGCACCTAAGCGCCACAAAGAAGTCACTTCAGCTGCTCTGGCGCGATACAAAGGATCTTCAGTATCAAGCGCTTTGATGTGGGTTGGTCTGACATCATTGCGACCCAATACTTTTAATCCTGCTGCCTCAATCCATGTCAATAATTCTGCACGCGTTCTCAAGCCAAGGTGTTCCGCCAAATCTGACAGGATCAACCAACCTTCACCTTCAGGTGAAAGGTGTTCTTTTAGACCGGTCAAAAATCCTTTGAGCATTTGACTGTCTGGGTCATACACGGCGTATTCAATAGGTGAGCTAGGTCTTGCAGGAACCCATGGCGGATTACAAACAATCAAGGGAGCCTGACCTTCAGGGAAAAGATTGGTTTGTATCAGTTTGACTTGCTTGCCAATCCCTAAACCTTCGATATTCTCTGCAGCACATTCAATGGCGCGCTCATCTTGATCTGTTGCCACAATTTTTTGAATACCGCGTTTGGCTAAAACTGCTGCAAGAACGCCTGTTCCCGTACCTATATCAAAAGCCAAAGATTGCTTGGTGATAGAAGCTGGGAAAGGAGCTTTTTCTAATAAGCCGATATATTCAGAGCGCACTGGTGCAAATACACCGTAGTGAGGGTGGATTCGGCCATCACCCAAATCTTTGATGGCATCGAGTGCCATGCCGTTCTTGCGCCACTCCAATGATCCGATGAATCCCAGTAAATCTCTCAAAGACATGACATAGGGCTCGGTGACTGTTCCATAGACAGCCAAGCAAGCCTGGCTCACGTCAGGTGCTCTTCGAAGAGGAATGGTGTGATCTGGGTTGATCTGTATCAACAGCATGCCCAGTGTGCGACTTCTTTGTGATTGGGTGAGGCGATGCTTATGAAAAATATCTGACATCGGAACTGCCAACGGAATAAGTCCTTCTTGTTTATTTTTTGAGGACTTTTGATTGCGGATACTTTTCTTGGAGGGTTTGTCTGCACGGCGAGACATTGCTTGTAGTAATTGTTTGGCATTTTGATAGTCGCCTCGCCAAATAATGCCAGTTCCTTCGCAAGCAACCCGGTAAGCCTCATCCGCTGTGAGAGTGTCATCAGCAATGATCAGTTTTTTGGGGGGAGGCGTGCCTTTTTCAGAGCGCCAACGACATGAATGGGTTGTCTCGCCTTCATCCCAGCTGATTGGTGGATGAGCGGTTTCGTGAGAAAGATTTTTATGCATGATGGTGTTCCATCAATATTTGCTTGGCTAAGATATCAATTCCTTTGGCAGATAAGTCTGCGGTTTTATAACTTTTGGCTGTTTCGTAATTCACATAATTAGAATTCTGTGAGCGGCGATAGAGGGCATCGTAATGCTGTTCAAGCAACTCAGTCACCAAGATAGTCCATTGACCATCTTGAGCCAGTGTTTTCCAGCGCCCCAAGGTTTCTTTGCTGTGCAAATCTTTGAGGTAATCGATGGTATTGATTAATTGTTGTGGGTCTTGAACAAAGTAATCGTAGTCTGAGATTAAAAATTCAACCCTGGCCTCAATGCTGGCTTCAATTTTGATGCAGGGACTTTTGCGCATGGTTTCCAATAAAACATCAGGCACGTGCAGGGTGCCAATTTTTCGGCTTTCAGCTTCGACAAAAACAACCTTGTTGGAGTCAAATTTTTCAAAAGCTTGAATGAGTTTTGTCTCAAACATTTTTTGACTGGGTTGTGGAATATTCGGGATATTGCCAAGAACCGAGCCTTTATGAATCGCCAGTTGTTCTAAGTCTAAAACTTGTGCACCCAATGCATTGATTTTTTCCAGAACGCGGCTCTTAGCGCTACCGGTTTGACCGGTGATGACGAGGTAGTTAAATTGTTGAGGAAGTGTATTGAGTTGATGAACCACTTCTTTGCGGTAAGACTTGTACCCGCCATCCAAAATCTGCGCGTTCCAGCCAATTTGTCGGAGGATGTGTGTCATTGAGCCACTGCGCTTGCCACCACGCCAACAATAAATCAAAGGATTCCAATTTTTGGGTTTATCTTTGAATTCAGTTTCAATGTAAGAAGCAATTCTTTTGGCAATCAAGGATGCGCCAACTTTTTTTGCTTCAAAAGGTGATACTTGTTTGTACATGGTCCCAACGATGACGCGCTCTTCATTGGATAACACCGGGCAATTGATGGCGCCGGGGATGTGGTCCTCTGCATATTCCGCAGGCGTGCGCACATCGATGATTTCATCGAAGCTGGAGCGCTCAAGGATGTCGGCGGTGATGGAGGATTTCATGAAGTTACAAAGCACATAAGACAATTGAATGGACTCAATTTTCCCATGGTATTGACCAACATTCTTAAATAATTGATTTATTTACAAAACAAATAGTCTGATGCTTGCAAATAATAGGCATAGACCGATGATTTGTATGATCGACCAGCGCCTGATGAACAAGAGGTAAAGCGAGACCAGTGTGATTCCAATTGAGAGGAATTCAGGCTGCTGTGTAAAGCCTTGGGGCCAATACACATGGGTCATGAAGAAACTGCCTAAATGCAGAATCATGCCCACAACTGCTGCTGTGATGAATTTCAAGATTTGATTGAGCCTGTTGTATTGCTTGCTCATCTCTACAAGAGGAGCACCAAGCAGAATGAATATGAATGATGGCAAGAAAGTGAACCACGTTGCCACAATTGCTCCAAGCGCTCCAGCCCAAAATAGATTTTCAATGCCGAGCAGTTCCTGCTTAAAAGAACCCAAAAATCCCACAAATGCCACGATCATGATCAATGGTCCAGGTGTGACCTCGCCCAAGGCCAAGCCATCTAGAATTTGAGTAGAGGTGAGCCATTGAAACTGTTCAACACTCGCCTGGTGAACATAGGGTAGAACGGCATAAGCACCGCCAAATGTTAAAAAGGCGGCCTTGGTAAAAAACCATGACATTTGACTGTAGGTGTTCCCCCAGCCAAAGATGCTGATCAATAAAACAAAAGGTATTAACCAGAGAAGTGCTCCCGATAAACCAATTTTAAAAAAGTACGGACCTCTTAATTTGCTGGGATTTACTGCTTTAACTTCAGTTGCTTTAGTTGGTCTTGATTTGCCATGAATCACTCCGGCGATAGCTGCACCAAATATCACCAGAGGAAAAGGAATATCAAATACAAGTAAAGCTATGAAAGTAAATAAACAAACAGTTGTTAATGAAAGATTGGTGAGTGTTTTTTTACCCATTTTGTAAGCGGCAAAAAGGATGATCGCAATCACTGCTGGTTTGATGGTGTCAAAGAGTGTGATGAGCCAAGCTTGTTCCCCAAAGATCAAATAGACCCAAGATAAGCCAATGAATAAAAGTAAGGAGGGCAAAATGAATAAAACGCCAGCGATGACGCCGCCCCAAGTTCGGTGCATGAGCCAACCCAAATAAGTCGCTAATTGCTGAGCTTCTGGGCCAGGTAAGAGCATGCAGTAGTTCAATGCATGAAGAAAGTTTTCTTCAGAAATCCATTTCTTTTTTTCAACTAATTCTTGATGCATGGTGGCAATTTGTCCGGCTGGACCGCCGAAACTGATGAAGCCAAGTTTGAACCAAAACCAAAAGGCTTCGCTTTTGCTTGGAACAGAAATAGATTGATGATTGTGTGATGAATCAGAAGTTGATTGAGATGAGTTCATGCTCAATCAACTGGCCATTAATATGGCGCTTAACTCTGATGGATGGTGAATGATGTGATCAGCACCCCATTCGCTGAAATGCTCATCGCATCCACAGTAGCCATATGCTGCAGCCACCGTCTTCATGCCGGCAGCTTTACCTGCTTCAATGTCTCTGAGGTCATCGCCAACATAGATGCAGTTCACTGGGTTCACTGAACAAACTTCAGCAGCTTTGAGAATTGGGGCGGGGTGAGGTTTGGCAAATGGCGTTGTATCTCCACCAATGATGGCTTGACTACGAGTTGCCAAATTCATCAAATTCAATAATGGGTGCGTCAAGCGCTCTGACTTATTGGTCACAATGCCCCAAGTAATTGAGTGAGATTCGAGCTCGTCCAATACCTCTGAAACTCCATCAAAGAGTTTGGTGTTAACGCAAATATCTTTTTCGTAGTTGGCTAAAAACTCTAAACGCAATTCTTCAAATTCTGGATGATCTTTGTCATACCCGAACGCGCCAAAAATCAAACCTCGAGCGCCTGCAGAAGCTCGAGGACGAAGAACTTCGTAGGGTAAAGGATCTAAATTTCTTTTGGTACGTAGAAGATTGGCTGCAGCCACTAAGTCGGGCGCCGTATCCGCCAAAGTCCCATCGAGGTCAAAAAAGACGCCTTCATATATGGGCTTCTTGATTGGGCTTGATGGAGACTCTGTGTTCGACATTAAATACTTTTCGATGTTGCGATCATGTAATTCACATCGGTGTCGCGACCCAGGGAATAAACCTCTGTGAATGGGTTGTAAGTCATGCCCATCAGTTCAGTCATTTCTAGATTGGCTTGACGGACAAATTGACTGAGCTCAGAAGGTTTGATGAATTTTTTGTAATCGTGAGTGCCTTTAGGCAGCAAGCGAAGCACGTACTCAGCGCCAATGATGGCGAATAAATAAGATTTTGGGTTTCGATTCAATGTGCTGAAGAATACGTGTCCGCCGGGTTTGACCAGTGTGGAGCAAGCTTGAATGATGCTCATTGGGTCAGGGACGTGCTCAAGCATTTCCATGCATGTCACAACGTCATATTGACCAGCTTCTCTTTGCGCTAAATCTTCTGCACTGATCAATTCATAATCAACTGCAACAGAAGTTTCTAAGCTGTGAAGCTCTGCTACCTGCAATGCTTTTTTAGAAAGATCAATACCTTTGGTTTTTGCGCCTATTTTTGCCATTGATTCAGCCAAAATACCACCGCCACAACCGACATCCAGAACTCGTTTACCTTCTAGCTTGACGTGTTGATTGATCCAATTCAAGCGAAGGGGATTGATGGCGTGTAAGGGCTTGAATTCGCTCGTAGGGTCCCACCAGCGATGAGCTAAAGCGCTGAATTTGTCTAATTCGGTTTGGTCTGCATTCATGGCTCTATTCTAATCAAGTGAGAGAAAGTGTGTTCAGAGCTTCTGAAACAGATTCTTTAGGTGTAAAAAAACCCGGCAGAGCCGGGTTTTGAGTAAAAGCTAAATTAAATTAGTTCTTACGTGTACCGATTGCTTCGATTTGAACGCGACGGTTCTTAGCGCGGCCTTCAGCTGTCTTGTTGTCAGCAACTGGCTGTGATTCGCCTTTACCTTCAACGTAGATGCGCTTAGCTTCAATACCTTGGCTTACCAAGTATTTCTTCACTGATTCAGCGCGACGGATAGACAATTTTTGGTTATAAGCATCTGTACCGATTGAGTCTGTGTGACCAACAGCAACAATCACTTCAAGAGTCAAACTCTTTACTTTGCCAGCCAAACTGTCCAAGCTTGCTTTAGCAGCAGGCTTAAGTACAGATTTATCAAAATCAAACAATGCGTCAGCATTCAAAGTTACTTTGGCTGCTGCTCTTGGAGATGCTGCAGCGGCAGCAATCGCGCCATCACATCCTGGAGCAGCAGTAGCTGGAGTCCAGTTGGCGTTGCGCCAGCAAAGCTCGTTTGTACCGTTTTTCCAAACGATACCGTTGCTGTTTACCCAGTTATCAACTGATTTTTGAGCAAAAGCGCTTGAGCTGATAGCGATACCAGCGATAGCAAGAAGTTGTAGTAGTTTTTTCATTTTTATCCCTCAATTTATCTGTGTGGAGGCTGATCCAAATTGGATGACCATATTTTAGCACTATAAATCACATAAATAACAGTCTGTGAGTGATAAAATCGCCTGATGGAAATTACACAAAATAACGCCGCTAAAGAGACACTCCCAATATCCCTAGAAGACGAGATGCGTCGGTCCTATTTGGACTATGCCATGAGCGTCATTGTGGGCCGAGCATTGCCCGATGTGAGGGATGGGTTGAAGCCCGTTCACCGTCGTGTTTTGTACGCGATGCATGAACTCAATAACGACTGGAACAGGGCTTACAAGAAGTCTGCCCGTATCGTCGGTGACGTGATCGGTAAGTACCACCCGCACGGTGACTCGGCTGTTTACGACACCATTGTTCGTATGGCGCAGGATTTCTCATTGCGTTACATGCTCGTGGATGGTCAAGGTAACTTCGGTTCTGTAGACGGTGATAACGCTGCGGCGATGCGTTATACGGAAATTCGTTTGGCGAAGATAGCTCATCAGCTATTAGATGATTTAGATAAAGAAACAGTTGATTTCGGGCCGAACTACGACGGTAGCGAAAAAGAGCCATTAATTCTTCCGGCAAAAATACCTAATTTATTGATCAATGGATCTTCAGGTATTGCTGTGGGTATGGCCACCAACATTCCTCCTCACAATTTGGATGAGGTTGTTTCTGCTTGTTTGCATTTGCTCAAAAACCCAGAGTGTTCAATCGATGATTTGATGGAAATCATCCCGGCCCCTGATTTCCCAACAGCTGGAATCATTTACGGTATCCAAGGTGTGAAGGATGGTTACCGAACAGGTCGTGGTCGTGTGGTCATGCGCGCTAAAACCCACTTTGAGGATATGGAGCGCGGTTCACGTCAAGCGATCATCGTTGACGAATTGCCTTACCAGGTTAATAAAAAGACTTTGCTTGAGCGCATCGCTGAACTCATCACTGAGAAAAAAGTTGAGGGTATTTCAGACATTCGTGATGAATCTGATAAATCCGGTATGCGCGTTGTGATTGAGTTGAAGCGTGGCGAAGTACCTGAAGTGGTTTTGAATAACTTGTACAAATATACTCAGTTGCAAGATACCTTCGGTATGAACATGGTGGCTTTGGTCGATAACCAGCCACGTTTGTTGAACTTGAAGCAAATGTTGGATTGCTTCTTGTCACACCGCAGAGAAGTGGTGACACGTCGAACTGTATTTGAACTTCGCAAAGCCCGTGAACGTGGTCATGTTCTTGAAGGTTTGGCTGTGGCTCTTGCCAATATTGATGAGTTCATCAAAATCATCAAGGCGGCCCCAACTCCTCCAGAAGCCAAGCGTGAATTGTTATTGAGATCTTGGGATTCTGAAGTTGTGCGCGAGATGTTGGCGCGTGCTGAAAAAGATGCGCCTGGCGGTCGTAATTCATTCCGCCCTGAAGATTTAGATCCTGCGGCCGGTATGCAAGCTGATGGTTTGTATCGTTTATCAGAAGGTCAGGCTCAAGAAATTCTTCAAATGCGCTTACAGCGTTTAACAGGTCTTGAGCAAGACAAGATTGTTGGTGAGTACAAAGAAGTCATGCTTGAGATTGCTAATTTGTTAGACATCTTGGCCAAGCCTGAGCGTATCACTGTGATCATCACTGAGGAGCTTCAAGCTGTTCAGGCTGAGTTTGGTCAAGCAGGTAATGACACGGGTCGTCGTTCACGCATTGAAATGAATGCCACTGAACTCTTCACGGAAGATTTGATCACGCCTCAAGATTTGGTTGTGACTTTGTCACACGCCGGTTATATGAAGAGTCAGCCTTTGTCAGAGTACCGTGCGCAAAAACGCGGTGGTCGTGGCAAGCAAGCGGCTGCAACGAAAGACGAAGACTGGATCGATACCTTGTTCGTTGCCAATACGCATGACACGATTTTGTGTTTCTCAGATCGCGGCCGTATGTATTGGTTGAAGGTATGGGAAGTTCCACAAGGTGGTCGTGCCTCAAGAGGTAAACCAATTGTGAACATCTTCCCATTGGTCGAAGGTGAAAAAATCACTGTGATTCTTCCAATCAAGGCCTACGAAGATGACAAGTATGTGTTCATGTCAACTCGCAAAGGTGTTGTGAAGAAATCACGTTTGTCAGATTTCTCTAATCCACGTAAAGCCGGCATCATCGCCGTTGATTTGGATGAGGGGGATCATTTGGTTGGTGCTGCAATCACCGATGGTCGTCACGATGTGATGTTGTTCTCGGATGCTGGCAAGGCTGTGCGTTTTGATGAGAACGATGTACGACCAATGGGCCGTACAGCTCGTGGCGTTCGCGGTATGAATCTAGACGCTTCACATGAAGTGATTGCCATGTTGGTAGCACCTGCTGAAGTTGAAGGTGCCTTCAACGAGGGTTTGGGCTTCGACGGCAGCGCCATCGAAGGTTTGGCTCGTACTTATGAAGCGGACATGTTGGCAATGCCAGACCCTTCAACCTTCCAGATTCTTCCGTG
>CALKUJ010000244.1 GCA_937996825.1 uncultured Polynucleobacter sp.
GTGCTCTTCCGATCTGCTTGAGTTCACGACCGTCCAATGACTCAATGGTCAAGTGGTTCAAGGTGAACACTGGCTTTTGACCTAACCAGAACAGAAGCCAGCCACATGTCACCAACAAGGCAATCAACAACAAAAAATTAGCCATCGCACGCATCATCTTGGCGTGATTCCAGATTGGGCCAAACACAGTGGCACTCATAGAACCTAAAAAACCGAAGAAGATGCGCAAGAATTTCATGACTGAACACCTGCCTTGCTCAATAACCACAAGACCAAATCAGCGTATTCAACCCCAGCAGCTTTGGCAGCCATTGGCACCAAAGAATGACCGGTCATACCAGGGGCTGTATTCATTTCCAATAAATAGGGCTGATTGGTCTGGCGATCAATCATCACATCTGCACGACCCCAACCTTTACAACCTAAAGCACGGTAAGCACTCAAGGCAAGCTCTTGAACTTTTACTTCTAGGGCTAGATCTAATCCTGTCGGACATAGATACTTCGTATCGTCTGAAAAATACTTATTGTGATAATCGTAGTTAGAGTCAGGGGCAACGATTCTAATGACAGGCAGTGCTCTGGCGTTTTCACCATCACCCACGATTGGACAAGTTAACTCCTCACCGATGATGCATTGCTCTGCCATCACATCACGATCAAGCTTGGCTGCCAATGCATACGCAGCTGGCAAATCTTCTAATTTTGTGACTTTGCTCAAACCAAGAGATGAACCCTCTCTAGCAGGCTTAATAATGATGGGCAAGCCCAGCTCTTGAACAATTTTTTGCCAATCACTATTGGCATTCAACATCGCAAACCGGGGTGTGGCTAAATTAAAGCTGGACCATAAGCGCTTGGTGGCTTGTTTATCAATCGCTAGCGCAGAAGCTAAAACACCACTACCCGTATAAGGCAAGTTCATTTGCTCTAAAAGACCTTGCATCGTGCCGTCTTCACCATAACGACCATGCAGAGCAATGAAAACTCGATCGAATTTTTGAGCAGCTAACTCTGTGATTGATTGTTGGCCGGGGTCAAAGGAATGAGCATTCACACCCTTTGAGATCAAAGCATCTAAAACGCCCTTACCTGACATCAAAGAAATATCTCTTTCGCCAGATTTACCACCCAGCAATACTCCAACCTTACCCAATGCAGTCACATTCACTTGTGACAAATCTTTTTGTACTTCGGAGCTCCAACTATTCATCAGATCAGGCATTTGAGGCCCCCACTAACTTTCCAGGAACTGCAGAGATTGATCCTGCCCCCATGGTGATGATCACATCACCATCACGCGCCATGCTCATCACTAGATTTGGTAATTCATTCACATCTTTGACAAATTTGGTATTGGCGACATCCAATAAGCGATCAGCTTCTTTGGCCTTTGCCAAAGTTTTGATCAAGGCTTCACCATCAGCACCTTGTATTCGAGCTTCACCTGCTGGATAAACTTCCGTTAAAGCCAATGCATCAACCCCTTGAAGAACTCTCACGAATTCACCAAAACAGTCACGTGTTCTGGTGTAACGATGAGGCTGGAACGCTAGCAATAATCGACGGCCTGGGAAAGCTCCTCTGGTAGCAGCAAGTGTTGCAGCCATTTCTACTGGGTGATGACCATAATCATCAATCACTGTGCATGTTCCACCCTGAGGCAACTTCACTTCACCATAACGCTGGAAACGACGACCAACACCGGTGAATTCTTTTAAAGCCTTAACGATTGCCGCATCACTCACACCCAACTCAGTGGCTATTGCAATCGCTGCCAATGCGTTACGCACATTGTGTAAGCCTGGTAAATTCAATGTGACTTTCAATGGTCCTGGAGTGTCGCCATGACGACGCACGGTGTGTCGTAAAGCCGTGAAATGCATTTGAGGGCCGTCGGCAACAACATCAATCGCACGCACATCAGCATCTTCAGACAAACCATAGCCGAGGATTGGCTGTGACACAAACGGCAAAATATCACGCACGTTTTGATCATCGACACACAGCACTGCCACACCATAAAACGGCATGCGTTGCGTGAACTGCACAAAGGCTTGTTTTAACTTGGCCATGTCATGCTGATAAGTGTCCATGTGATCAGCATCGATGTTGGTGATCACTTCAATCACTGGTAACAAGTTCAAGAAGGATGCGTCTGACTCATCCGCTTCAGCCACAATAAAATCACCTGTGCCCAAGCGTGCATTTGCACCAGCAGAAGTTAACTTACCGCCAATCACAAACGTTGGGTCCAATCCACCCTCGGCCAAAACTGATGCCAACAAACTGGTTGTGGTTGTTTTGCCATGAGTACCTGCAATAGCAATACCCTGCTTTAAGCGCATCAACTCACCAAGCATCACAGCTCTTGGCACAATTGGAATACGAGCTGCGCGTGCCGCTAAGACTTCTGGGTTATCGCCAGTAACAGCCGTTGAAATAACCACCGCTTCTGCACTACCCACATTCTTGGCATGATGGCCAATACTGATGTCAGCACCGCACTCGCGCAAGCGCTTGGTGGTTGCACTTTCAGCCATATCTGAACCACTCACCTTGTAACCAAGATTAAGTAATACCTCGGCAATACCGCTCATACCGGCACCGCCGATGCCTACAAAATGAATTTGATGAAGAATGTGCTTCATGGCTGAACCGCTCTCTTAGATAATATTTGACATACTTCTGCAACATCTTTGGTTGCATTTGGCTTGGCTTGGCTTAAAGCGCGTTCAGCCATTTTTGATAACTCTGAACGATCAATTGTTTGTAAATAGCTAGCCAATGAAGCCGCTGTCATATCAACCTGAGGCATCAACACGGCAGCTCCTGCATCTGAAAGAAATTTTGCATTGGAGGTTTGATGGTCGTCCACAGCAAATGGAAAAGGCACCAAATAAGATGCGACACCAACTGCTGAAATTTCTGCAACCGTCATTGCACCAGCTCGGCAAATCACTAAATCTGCTTTAGCGTAAGCAGTCACCATGTCATCAATGAATGGCACAACTTCTGCCTCTACATTCAAGCTGGCGTATTTTTGACGCAATTGGTCCAAATGCTTCTCGCCTGCTTGATGAATGACTGAGGGTCTGGATTCAGCTGGAATTTTTGCAAGAGCTTCGGGCACTACTTCATTCAAGGCTGCAGCACCCAAGCTGCCACCCACCACCAAAATCTGTAAACGGCCAGATCTTGCAGAGTAACGAACTTGTGGAGATTCAATTTGACTCATGCCGGCACGCAATGGATTACCCAACCAAACTGCGCCAGGCAATGCGTTTGGAAATGCGCACAATGTTTTATCTGCAACTTTGGCCAATACTTTATTGGCTAAACCAGCGATTGAATTTTGCTCATGCAAAACCAATGGCTTACCCAATAAAACACTCATCATTCCAGCTGGGAATGTGACGTAACCACCCATGCCCAATACAACATCTGGTTTTACGCGACGCAAGACCTGAATGCTTTGCCAAAATGCTCGCAATAAATTAAATGGCAATAACACCAGCGTTTTAATTCCCTTACCTCTTAAGCCACCAAACTGAATGGATTCAAATGCAAACCCCCGAGGCGGAACCAAGCGATACTCCATGCCCTTGGCATTACCCAGCCAAGAAACATTCCAGCCACGCTCACGCAAATATTCGGCCACAGCCAAGCCCGGGAAGATATGTCCCCCAGTGCCACCAGCCATGACCAATAAAGTGGGTGAGTGGGTCATAACTTGCCACCTCTCATCAACACTCTGTTTTCCACATCAATCTTTAATAAGATAGCGATTGCTACTGCATTCATCATCAAACCTGATCCACCAAAACTCACAAACGGCAAGGTCAAGCCTTTGGTTGGTAAGAGTCCCAAGTTAACGCCCATATTGATGAATGCTTGCCAGCCAATCCAAATAGCAATCCCTTTTGCAACCAAGCCTGCAAAACTTCTGTCCAATTGCAAAGCGGTTCGACCAATCAAGAAAGCGCGTCGGATGATCCAATAGAAAATGCCGATGACAACGGCCACACCAACGAATCCCAATTCTTCGCCAATCACCGCCAAAATAAAATCTGTATGAGCCTCTGGTAAGTAGTGGAGTTTTTCAATGCTTCCCCCCAAACCAACACCGAACCACTCACCACGACCAAATGCCATGAGTGAATGAGTTAATTGATATGCTTTACCAGCCGCAAATTCTTCATTCCAAGGATCTAGGTAAGCAAAAATACGCTGTCTTCTAAATTCAGAAAAAATGATGATGGATGCAAAGCTGGCAATCGCCAAAGCTGTCAGCGCACCAAATAACTTAGCGTTGATGCCGCCCAGGAATAGCAGACCCATGGCAATCACAGCAATCACCATGAACGCACCCATATCAGGTTGCCACAACAACAACACACCCACCGCAATCACCGCAGCGCCCATTGGCAACAAGCCTTTGACGAATGTGTGTAAATATTCTTGACGCTGAACGGTATACCAAGCCGCAAATAACACAACGGCTAACTTCATCAGTTCTGATGGTTGGAAGTTTGTGATACCTAATGGTATCCAGCGCTTGGCGCCATTAACACCCTTACCAACACCTGGAATCAACACAAAGATCAGCATGATGAATGCCAATGCAAAGATGGCAGGCGCTAAACGATCCCAAACTTTGAGAGGAACCTTGAATGCAAAAATTCCGACTGTGAAAGCAATCGCAATAGAAATGCCATGTCTAACCAAGAAGTGACTGCTGCTGTATTTGGCATATTTAGGACCATCTGGCAAAGCAATGGATGCCGAATAGACCATCACAAGACCCAATGTCACGAGAATCAAAACAGCCCATAACAAAGGTTGATCGTATTCCATCATGCGTGAGCGAGTCGGACGAACCACTGTGGTGGCGTCACGCAATCCCAAGCGAAAATCTTCAAATCCCTCTTTGACACCACTGATGCCATTGGCACTGAAACGTTTGAAGAATTGAATCATGCGCTCACCTGACCTTTCAAGCTAGCTAACTCATTCACAGCATCAATGAAGACTTGAGCACGGTGTGCGTAATCTTTGAACATGTCAAAGCTTGCACAGGCTGGAGATAGCAAGACCAAATCACCTGATGCTGCTATTTCAGCGGCTGACTCAACAGCTCGCTCCAAAGTTTCTGCATCACGGATACTGATTCCTGATGACTCAATTGCACCCCTGATTGCCGGAGCATCTCTACCAATCAAAATGACTGCTTTGGCATGACGCGCAAGCGCTTGGCTCAAAGGAGAAAAATCTTGACCCTTACCCTCACCACCAGCAATCAAAATGATTTTGGCGCGAGCACTTGATACTGAAGCTGACTGCCCTAGACCATTAAGAGCAGCCAAAGTAGCGCCCACATTGGTGCCCTTACTGTCATCGATGTATTCAACACCCTCAACGATGGCAACTGACTGCATGCGATGTGGCTCACCCTTGTATTCGCGCAAGCCATGCAATAAAGGACCCATCGGAACATCAATCGCACTACACAAGGCCAAAGCTGCTAATGCATTGCTGGCGTTATGCCTTCCTTTGATGCGCAATGCATCGGCAGGCATCAAACGTTTCAATCTCAAAGGCTCATCATCCACATCTGCTTTTTTACGACGGCGCTTGGCTTTTAACTCTAGGGCTTCAGCATCAGGCTCAGCCCACACCAACCAATCAATACCCCCTGCAGCTGTGTCATGAAACACACCAAAGGCATCTTCTTCACTAGGTGCCTCAACACCAAAAGTAATTGTGCGATTCACATCCATATCAGATGACATATTCATCACAACGTCATCATCACGATTTAGTACAGCAATCGTATTGGAACTGAATATTCTGGCCTTGGCTGCTGCATATTGAGCAAAATCACCGTGCCAATCCAAATGATCTTGGGTCACATTCAAAACAGTCGCAGCATCAGCATGAAGACTATAGGTATGCTGAAGTTGGAAACTAGAGAGTTCTAAAACCCAAATATCTGGTAACTCTTCAATATCTAATAACTTATCCAAAGCTGCTGGACTGATGTTGCCTGCCACTGCGACAGATTTGCCCGCTCTCTCACACAGCAAACCGGTCAATGCAGTGGTGGTGGTTTTGCCATTGGTGCCAGTGATTGCAACAACTTTGACCTTGTAGTTTTGCTCGTCTTTTAATGCCTGAATAGCTTGCGCAAAGAACTCAATCTCACTCCACACGGGGATTTCTTTTTCTGCAGCAAGAGCTAAAAATGATTGAACTGGCTCTTGCAAAGGAGATAAGCCAGGACTGATCGCAATCACATCTGTGCCATTCAATAACTCTGCAGACAATCCACCAAAATGAATCTCTTTGACACCCAAGTCTTTTACAGCTTGATGATATTTTTTGGCGCCTTCTGATAACTGCTCAAGTGATCTGGTGTCAGCCACTGATACACGTGCACCCTGAGCAACACACCAACGAACCATGGCAGCACCTGACTCTCCCAAGCCAAGCACTAAGACCCTCATTGCTTGAGGATGCTCTTTGCCAAATGGATGCTGTAATTGAATCACTTTTTTCCTATCGCAACTTCAAGCTTGATAAACCGATCAACACCAACAAAATGGTGATGATCCAAAAACGTACAACTACTTGTGTTTCTTTCCAGCCACTTAATTCAAAGTGATGGTGCAAAGGCGCCATCTTGAAAATTCGTCGGCCTTCGCCATACATCTTTTTCGTGAACTTGAACCAAACCACTTGCATGATCACTGACACTGTTTCAGCCACAAAAATTCCGCCCATCACGAACAGAACAATTTCTTGTCTGACGATCACAGCCACAGTGCCTAAAGCACCGCCCAACGCTAGAGCACCAACGTCCCCCATGAACACTTGTGCAGGATGTGTGTTGAACCATAAAAATGCCAAACCAGCGCCACTCATGGCGCCACAGAAAATCATCAATTCACCAGCACCTGGAATGAATGGGAATAACAGGTATTTGGTGTAAATCGCGTTACCCATCACATAAGCAAAGACACCCAATGCTGCGCCCACCAAAATCACAGGCATGATCACCAAACCATCCAAACCATCTGTTAGGTTCACTGCATTTGAGCTTCCTACAATCACCAAATAAGTCAGGACAATGAAGCCGAGCACACCCAATGGATAACTGATCTCTTTAAAGAAAGGCACATACAAATTTGACTTAGCTGGTAAATCAATTGAGAAACCACTCTGTACCCAACTGATGAAAAGTTCTAATACTTTTAGGTTGTTCACTTCTGACACCGAGAATGCCAAGTAAATAGCAGCAAATAAACCAATCAAAGATTGCCAAAAGTATTTTTCTTTGGATGACATACCTTTTGGATCGCGATAAACAACTTTTCGATAGTCATCAACCCAACCAATGGCGCCAAAACCCAAAGTCACGATCAACACAATCCAAATGAATCGATTCGATAAATCAGCCCATAGCAATGTTGAAATCGCTATACCAATCAAAATCAGTACACCACCCATGGTAGGTGTGCCAGTTTTCACCAAATGTGTTTGTGGACCATCGGTGCGAACGGCTTGACCTACTTTCATGGCAGTTAAGCGACGAATGACCCAAGGACCAAAAAATAGTCCTATCAATCCAGCTGTCAAGGTCGCCATCACCGCTCTAAAGGTGATGTAGTTAATGACTCGTAAAAAACTAAAGTCATCTTGAAGTAATTGGGCAAGCCATAACAACATCAGTGCATCTCCTCTGCGAGAGCTTTAACGACTCTCTCCATGCGCATAAAGCGCGATCCCTTTACCAGAAGCGTTACTTCTTCATGATTTTTTCTTGTTTGTAATGATTTGTTTAATTCTGTGCAGAGCTGTGTGACATCATCAAAGTGCTGCGCAATATTTCCGTGAGTGGCAGAAGCCTGATAGGCAACAACTGCTTCTTTGCTCAAGTCGCCCAAAGCAAATAATTTTTGAATACCTTTTTCGCCAGCATACTGACCAACTTCACGATGGAATTCAGGTCCTTGATCACCCACTTCACCCATGTCACCTAAAACGAGCCAGCCAGCTGTTTTGATATTGGATAAAACATCAATAGCAGCTCGAACAGAATCAGGATTGGCGTTATAACTGTCATCAATCACGGTGATGTCATTGCTTAAAGAATGCTTTTGCATCCTGCCATTCACGGGCTGGAAAGACTCCAAACCTTTTTGAATCATCGCTGGAGTTATGCCAGCTGCAATAGCCACAGCTGCTGAAGCAACTGCATTACAAGCGTTGTGATCTCCCAAAATGTTTAACTTCGCCTTGAGATCACCTTGTGGTGTGTGAATCACTATCTGACCGTTTGCTTGATCAAGCCACTCACCCCAAACTATGGCCTTTTGATTAAACGCAAAATCAACAACCTTTCGCTTATCAGCGATTTTTTTCCAGTAAGGGCTGTATTCAGAGTCAGCCGGATAAACAGCTACGCCATTCTCAGGCAAAGCTTCAATGGCTAATGCGTGTTCTTTTGCAACTGCATCGACTGTTTCCATGAACTCTTGATGCTCACGCTGAGCATTGTTGATCAATGCGATGTTTGGTTTTGCGATATTTGCCAATACCGCTGTTTCACCAGGATGATTCATGCCCAACTCAATGACTGCTAGCTCATGATTTAAATCAAGGCGCAAGAGCGTCAAAGGCAAACCAATCTCATTATTGAAGTTGCCCTGTGTCGCAAGAGCCTTATCAAGACCAACGGCCGCCTCAAAAATACTTTGAATCATGCCCTTCACAGTTGTCTTGCCATTACTACCGGTCACAATTGCTAATTGCTTCAATTTGCGCTCGCCGCAGTATTGCTTCCAACTACTTGATAAGTTTTGCAAAGCTTGTTGAGTGTCTTTGACCACAATCGCTGGAAAACCTTGCGGTAATTTCTCAATAGAACTCACCAAGCAAGCAAGAGCTCCCTTTGCTTGCACATCTTTTAAAAAATCATGTGCATCGAATTTTTCACCGCGCAAAGCGATGAATAGATCACCAACCATGACTTGACGGCTGTCACTATTGAATCGTTTGATGGCTTGATCAGATGTTGGCATGTTCACCGATTGAGCATCTGGCAAAAATGTCGAAACCATAGTCAAAGGCATGTGTTGCATATTGAGGCTCATCAGGCGATACCTCCCATGGCCAATTGCACATGCACTCGATCAGAGAATGGATGTTTTTTCCCAGCAATTTCTTGAGTTTCTTCGTGACCTTTGCCTGCAATCAAAATCACATCTTCGGGCTTAGCCTGTCTGATTGTTTGCAAGATGGCGGTGGCTCGATCGGCATTGACTTGTGCTTTTTCTGGCACCTCAAAACCACTCAAGATGTCTGCCATGATTTTTTCAGGCACTTCGCTGCGAGGATTGTCGCTGGTTACCATCACATGATCAGCAATGCTCTCTGCAATGCGACCCATGATTGGTCGCTTAAGAGCATCACGATCACCACCACAACCAAACACACACCAAAGTTGGCCTGCTCTTTGTTGTGCAATGTCGCGCAATGTTTTTAGAACTTGTTCTAAGGCATCAGGCGTATGTGCAAAATCAATCACCGCCATTGGTTGTTGAGCAGTGGATCGAGACACCAACTCCATGCGGCCTTGAACGGCTTGCAATTGCTCGATAGAATTTTTGGCACTCTTAATTGTTTTACCGCCTGCCAACAAACAAGCAAGCACAGCCAAGGCATTGCTGACATTGAATGCGCCAACGATGCGAGATTGAATCAAACCAGCATCCTCACCATCAATGATGAGTTGAAATTTCATACCTTGATCGCTCATTTGAAGATCAGTGGCAAGTACTTTCCTGAATGATCCCTTTGTAAAGCAAGGCAAAGATAATAAATTTTCTGGCTTGGTGGCATAAGCCCAGACAGTGATGTCAGCATCACCTATTTTTTTCGTTAGATACTTGAAGCACTCTTGGCCAAAACCATCATCGGCATTGATAACCATATGCTTAACGCCTGGCAGATCTAATATTTTCTTTTTGGCGGCTGCGTACTCTTTCATATCACCGTGGTAATCCAAGTGATCTTGACTCAAGTTAGTGATCACAACAGTATCAAAGTAAGCCCCATTCACACGGCCCTGATCCAAAGCATGTGAAGATACTTCTACAGCAACACTGCGAGCACCACGATTTTGGATTTCTTTGAGTAAGCCCTGTAAACGTGCCGCATCAGGCGTTGTGAATCCAGTCATGGTTAGATCATTCACAATCCCTGCGCCCAATGTTCCAATCACACCCGCTGGTTCATCCGCACTGTGCAATGCTTGTGACAACCACTGACTGACCGTTGTTTTGCCATTGGTACCAGTGATACCAATCACCCTCATCAATCGACTAGGATGGCCATACCAATTCGCTGCAATCTCGCCAGCTTTTTCAGCCAAATCATTGATGGCAACGCAACGACTATCTTTGCAAACTGTTTTTAATTCTGCGGCAAGACCTTTTGGTTCATACAAAACCAATGCAGCACCCAAACTCAATGCTTGAGCAATGTGAATCCGGTTATCCGTCAACTGCCTACTATTACCAACTGGATAAGCCAACATCACATCTCCAGCTTTTAATGCTCTTGTATCTGATGTCATGTGAGCATCAGGCTTTACATGCTCGCTGAGCAATGATTCAAGAGAGATGGTGTTGATTGGTAACATGGCGTTCATCTGCTCAATGACACCTTTTGCGTTGAACCATTTGGTCCAAGCTGTAATTCTTTATCAACCATTTGCTTCACTGCTGCATCCGGTAAAACATTCATACTACGCAGAGTGCCTGCAACAATATTCGCAAAGGCAGGGGCTGCAACAATACCGCCGTAATAACCACCAGCACTTGGTTCATCTACCATCACAGCCACCACAATTCTTGGTGCGCTCATAGGCGCCATGCCGACAAAGAAGCCGCGGTATTTATTGGTTGCGTAACCTTTACCTTCAACTTTGTGAGCTGTACCAGTCTTACCGCCAACGCGATAACCCATGGTTTGAGCGTTAGTTGCAGTACCGCCGGTTTGCGTCACAAGCTCCAACATCTCTCTCATCTGTATTGCGGTCTTGGCTGAGATGACTTGAGTACCTTTGGGTACGCTGTTTGTCTTATAAATAGTGGCTGGTACAAGCTCGCCATCTCGCGCAAAAATACTGTAAGCACGGGCCATTTGGAACAAAGAGGCAGATAAGCCGTAGCCATAAGACATGGTGGCTTGTTCAATTGGCACCCAATTTTTATATGGTCGCAATCTTCCAGCGACCGCTCCTGGGAAACCAAGATTAGGCGCTTGACCTAAACCAATCGCTTGGAACATCTCCCACATTTCTTGTGGCTGCAACTGCATGGCCATTTTGACAGTACCAATATTGCTCGACTTCTGCACAATTTCAGAAACTGTTAATACCGGATAAGGATGCGTGTCAGTGATTGCTTTTTTACCAATCACCATGGACTTGCCAATTGGCATAGAAGTATTTGGTTGCACCAAACCTTTTTCGAGCGCTAAAGAAATCGCAAAAGGCTTGATGGTTGAGCCGGGCTCAAATGTATCGGTCAGAACGCGGTTTCTTAACTGCTCGCCACTTAAATTACTTCTTGAGTTAGGGTTGTAAGTAGGCCAGTTGGCCAAGGCCAAAACCTCACCAGTCTGTACATCCAAGACCACAGCACCCGCCGCTTTGGCACGGTGCTTTTCTGCAATCGCTTTCAATTCATTAAAAGCTAAAAACTGTACCTTGCTATCAATTGATAACTGCAAGTCAGCACCGTCTTTGGGTGGACGAATAATTCCCAAACCTTCAACATAACGTCCGAGTCGATCTTGAATCACACGACGACGACCAGGTTGACCAGCCAACTCTTTTTCTTTAGCCAGCTCCATGCCCTCTTGACCACGATCTTCAACGTTGGTGAAACCAACGATGTGAGCCATGGCTTCACCTTCTGGATACAAGCGTTTGTATTCATTATTTTGCGCAATACCAGGAATACCCAATTCTCTGATTTGCTTTGCAACATCCAAATCAACTTGGCGTTTTAAGAAAACTTGGTTTCTTTCAGAGGCAAATTTTTTGCGCAGCTCTGCTTCACTGACTTCTAGTAATTTAGCCAGTTGTGAAATTTTTTCTTTAGATAAATCTTCAGGAATCGCATCAGGGAATGCAATGATCGCTTTGGCCAACAAACTTGTTGCCAAAACCTCACCGTGACGATCTAAAATTTTTCCGCGGCTTGCAGGCATTTCAATTGAACGCAAAGTCGCTTTGTTACCCTTTTCTTCATAAAAAGAATTACCAAAGCCTTGCACCCACATTGCCCGAACCGCCAAGGCGATAAAACCAATGAAGATTAAAAACAGAATGAGTCTTGAGCGCCACATGGGCAGGCGCAAGACCAAGTTAGGCGTAGAAGAAAAAGATATCTGCGCCATTAATCAACCACCACATATTGTGTTCGACCAGGATTGATTGCCTGCATCCTTAATTGCTTGCGGGCAATGTCTGTGATTCTTGAAGACTTTGATAAATTTCTTTGCTCGTATTCCAAGCGAAGCCATTCTTGATTCAAACGTCGCTCTTCAGTTTGAGCTCTTTCAAGAGCCACATACAGTGATCTGGTTTTTTGTTGAGCTGCCACCAATGACAATGAGCACAACATCAAAATAATCAAAAGAATGATGGTGGAGCGATTCATGAAATTGCTCCTAGTTGAACACTGTTCATTTTTCTCATCACTCTCAAAATAGCTGAGCGTGCTCGAGGATTTTCGTGAACCTCTTGTTCGCTTGGTTTAATGCGACCCAATAATTCTGCCAAGGGTTTAGGCATTTGATTTTCAGTCAATGGCAAACCTCTTGGTACCGATACCTTGGATAAGCCTTGCATGAACTGCTTCACGATTCGATCTTCCAAAGAATGGAAACTGATCACGGCCAATAGGCCGCCTGGCTTGAGGCATTGAAAAGCTGCTCTCAACCCACCCTCCAAGTCGGTGAGCTCTTGGTTGATATAAATCCGTATAGCTTGAAAGGTGCGCGTGGCCGGATCTTGGCCCGCTTCGCGGGTGCGGACGACACCAGCCACGAGCGACGCGAGTTCTCCGGTCCTAGTGAGGGAATCGCCTTGCTCTCTGCGAGCAACAATCGCCTTTGCAATCTGTAAAGCAAACCGTTCTTCCCCATACTCTTTAATGACCCTCGCTATGTCTTTTTGTTCTGCCACTGCCAACCATTCGGCCGCACTCTGTCCACGAGTGGTGTCCATCCGCATATCCAATGGACCATCGCCTCGAAATGAAAAACCACGACTCGGATCGTCGATTTGCGGTGAACTGATTCCTAGATCCAAGAGCACTCCATCGATCGAGTTGCTCGGCACTTGCTCTGCCATTGATGCAAAGCTCTCGTGAATGATTTGAAAGCGTGGATCCTGAATTGTTTTCGCTTCTGCAATTGCTTGAAGATCTTTGTCGAATGCAATCAACTTTGATTGAGCATTGAGATGCTTGAGTATTTCTCGGCTGTGCCCACCACGACCAAATGTTCCGTCGATGATGGTGATTGCTTGCTGCTCTGATGAAGTCTTCTCTCCCAATACCGAGGTGACTGCCTCGGCCAGTAATACTGGGCGATGGGTAAATGTCATGGTCGGCCAACATCAGAAGGTGAATTGTTTGAGAGCATCTGGCATGCCTTGTGCAATTGCAACTTGCTCTTTTTGTGCATATGTTGCGGCATCCCATAATTCAAAGTGACTGCCCATTCCTAAAAGCATCACATCGCGCTCAATACTTGCGGCAGCTCTTAATTCTGGCGTTACCAAAATTCGACCAGATCCATCCATCTCTATGTCTGAAGCATTACCTAAAAAGATTCGGCGCCACCAATGTGCGTCCATTGGCAATTGTGCGATGCGGCCTCTGAATGCTTCCCACTCAGAACGTGGGAAAAGTAACAAGCAACCGTCGGGGTGTTTTGTGAGCGTGACTCTGCCTTCGCCTTGTAATTGCAAGGCATCACGATGCCTTGCAGGAATCGACATGCGACCCTTGGCATCGAGAGTTAATGCAGAAGCACCTTGAAAC
>CALKUJ010000245.1 GCA_937996825.1 uncultured Polynucleobacter sp.
CTGCTGATGGGCTGTTTGCTCAATACGATCAATCAAAATCTGGAGGCTCCGCAGTTGTGGCTAAACAGCTAGGCCAATGGCAAGCGAGTGCCGCATACAGTCAATGGAGCAATAGTGGGAAGTCATTGAGCGGCAGTTTGGTTCAGAACGCTTTCACCATCAATGAGTCAGGCACAACATATAAAGTAAATGTGGGCGTTGGTGCTATAGATCACCGATCCGATTCAGAGGCTGCTTCACAGGGCGATGCTGCTGTTGGTGTAAAGCTCTCAGCTGAAGTTTTTAGACAAATGACAACTTCATCAGTCTATGTGCTAACTGAATACAACACTGCATTTCACACATGGTTAGGTGTACTTCAGATTAAGCCTGTAAACAGTAATTTTGGCATGGAGCTCACTGCAGTCGGAGATGATCGTTGGTACGTTGGCCATAAAGCGGCAGTCACTTGGCGTGCAAACAACTCACCTTGGACATTACGAATTGGTCATCAGTTCACTGATCAGAGTAATTTCATTGGCATTTCTTACAACACATTCTGATTAGGTAGTGAATATGTTTGAAAAATTTAGAGCATCCAAATTGAATGAAGATAATTTGAAGCAAGACATCAAAGACTTAGAGAGTCAACTAGAGCGGCAATCTGAGGTCATTCGCCATTTGCAGGCTCAAGTTAGTAGCAGCTTTAGCGCTGACTTTAAGGATTTCCCAGGTGTCGCGTTGAAGATGTCTTTTCCCATATCTTCACCGAATGAGTTGAAGTTGGAGTTCGCAAGCTCGGGAGCAATCAGGTACCTGAAAACAACTCCTCAAATGTTGCTTGAGTCACCGCTTCTAGTGCTTGAATCATTCACGCAAATGCATCGAACCAGATTAATTAGACGGCTCCGACTTAGTCCGCATAATCTTCAGCCGTTCAATTTAGAGCTGAGTTGTCGTTCAGAAGTAGGGATGTATTGGTTAAATGTCAGTGTCAACACGTCAGTGATGAATGGCCGTGTCTATTGGCAATTCATTGCGCTTGATGTGACTGAAATTAAAAAAGCAAAACTTCTCGCAGTTGAGTCTAATGAGACAAAACTCCTATTCATGTCTAAGCTGAGTCATACGCTGCGTAACCCGTTAAACACCATCATGGGATATGCCCAACTTTTACTCGGTTCAAACGACGGAAATATAGATGTTCAAAAAGATGTCGAAACTATTCTTGAGGGATGCGAGCGCATTGACATAATTTTGAACGATTTATTTGATGTGACTAATCTTGAGCTTGGTGTTTTTGAATTGAGTGAAAAGAAATTTAACTTCAAGGAGTTGATGGATTCTGTGGAGAGCTCATATCAGAAAAAGGCCGTAGACAAAGGGATTCAACTGATTTACTCATCTGACTCGCCGTCTGTACAAGTTCGCGCTGATGATGTTCGTCTTAAGCAAGCATTGGCAAACTTATTGTCAAATGCGATTGATCGATCATCGGGGCGAGAAGTGCGCTTCACCTGCAAATCAGATTTGCGAGATTCGAGCTTGCACTCAACGATCGTGATTACAGACTCAGGTTTGGGTTTGAGTAAAGAATCGATTGCTCGTATCTTCGAGCCACGTGACTCATTGCTTGATGTAGACAACTTTCGCGAGAGCAACAGTAGTTTCCGTGGCGAATCTGAGCTTCGAGTTGTTAAAACAATTATTGAGAAATTGGGCGGGTCTCTTGGCGTTAGTTCGTCGCTAACACATGGCAACACATTCCAAGTTCGAATTAGTTTGCCAGTCGAAAATCCTGATACGAGCTCACTGAAGCAAACGCAAATTGAAAACCACGAGATGCTAAAAATTCTTGTAGTCGATGACTCTGTTACCAATAGACGCATTCTTTCTAGCTATTTGGAGCAGAAAGGACATCAAGTGACTGAGTCAGCAAACGGTGCAGACGCTATTCAAATGGCACATGAAATTGTTCCGGATGTGATCTTTATGGATCTTGATATGCCAGGCCTTAGTGGCTTGAATGCTTCAGTTGCGATACGGGAGCTAGATGGTGTTGCTCGTGATACTTACATTGTTGCGACAACAGGACAAGTGTTTGATCGTGACAAGCGTGCCGCCAAAGATGCGGGTATGGATGACTTTTTAGCAAAGCCATACAACTTTAGAAAAGTTAATGAGATCCTGAACCACTTCAGTTATGTCTGAAGTACTCTAGTAGTGAGGTTCAAATTCCGATAGCTTTTCTAATCCAAAAGCCTAGTGTGTTTGCAGACAAGGGCTTCTTAAGGATGTTGTCAATGCCCCGCTCTTTGTATTTGGCTGCTGCATTCGCATCAACGCTGCCAGAGTAGACGACAATTTGAACCTTGGGATCAAGCCATTGTTTAAGGTAGTCATACAGTTCCCAGCCTTTTATGCCAGCAACGTCATGATCGAGTACCAAGAGTTGGAACTTTGTTTTCTTTGCTAAATCAATAGCGGCGTGCACTGTATTCGCACTATGCATCGTGACCTTCAAGTCAAAAGGGCGACACGCAACCTCGACTAATCGCAAGATCAAAGCGTCGTCGTCTACTGC
>CALKUJ010000246.1 GCA_937996825.1 uncultured Polynucleobacter sp.
ATGATGATTTTTGTGAAAATGTAAACTTCCACCTTGGGGGCTATTTTCTTGTAACGCAGCAATTTTGCATATCATTTAAAAGTCAGGGGTATGGAAATATCATTAATATGTCATCAATTTATTGCGCATATATGTCAAGCCAATGACGGAGATTTGACAGTTGTGTGAATTTCTATGGGATTTAAGTAGCTAACAAATTGATTGCTAGCAACTTGCCAAGAAAACTTCTCAGCATGAGCTCGAGCAACTTCGCGTGGAATCTTCAAAGCCTCTAGACAAGCTTCGCGTAAATCATTATTCATGGCACCTGACTGAGAGTTACCAATCACGTCAATTGGTCCAGTCACTGGATAGGCTGCCACAGGTGTGCCGCACGCCATTGCTTCAAGAAGCACGAGGCCAAATGTATCGGTTTTACTTGGGAACACAAAAACATCCGCTGCAGCGTAAACCTTGGCTAATTTTTCTTGCTGCAAAACACCAAGGTAATTTACTTCCGGATATTTTGCTTTCAAACCATTGAGAGCAGGACCGTCACCGACTACCCATTTAGAGCCTGGTAACTTAAGTTCTAAAAATGCCTCAATGTTCTTTTCTACTGCCACACGACCAACATATAAGAATATTGGGTGAGCAGAATTAAGCTCTCTTGATTCTTGCATCTTGAAGATGTCTAAATCAACACCCCTGGTCCAAAGAACCACATTTTTAAAACCATAGGATTCCAGGTCATCAATCACCACTCGGGTTGGGGCCATCACTGCCACAGATGGATCATGGAACCAGCGCAGAAACTTATAAGTCAAAGCCAGAGGAATGCCTGTGCGAGCTTTGACATACTCTGGAAAGCGTGTGTGATAAGCCGTTGAAAATGGGAGCTTGTGTTTCAGGGCATACGCTCTGGCAGCAATACCCAAAGGACCTTCAGTTGCAATATGAATCGCATCAGGTGCAAAGGATTCCATTTTCTGGCGAACCTTGTTCTTTGGAAATAAAGATAAAGAAATGTCTGGGTAAGTAGGGCAGGGAATTGTTTTAAATTCAAGCGGCGTGATCATGTCAATCGTGTGGCCCATCTTTTTTAATTCATGGATGGTTTGTTTCATGGTTCTAACCACGCCGTTCACTTGAGGTTCCCAAGCATCTGTCACAATCATGATCTTCATTTCATTGTCTCCAATATGTTTTCTTGTGTCATTGATAGTTCTGTCCTTGAGACGGTGATTGATACCGTTTCAACGCTGGCGATTGCTATAGGTTCTGGCAATATATGTGGCCAGTGCACAATTTTTAGGGTGCCATTCGCGGTTTCAACCAAGGCCGTCAGACTTTCAACCCAGTCTCCATCGTTGCAGTAAAGCAGGCCGTCAATTTCTCTGATTTCAGCTTTGTGAATATGGCCACATACCACGCCATCACAATTTCTGATTCTGGCTTCACGCGCCATGATCATTTCAAAGTCAGCAATGAAGCTCACAGCGTTCTTGACCGAGTGTTTTAGATATTGAGACAGTGACCAATACTGCAAGCCCATGCGTGCACGTAACTTATTGAACCAGCGATTCACCCATAAGATGAAGGTATACAAGGTGTCACCGACATAAGCCAACCATTTGGCGTACTGCATCACACTGTCAAATAGATCACCATGGGTGATCCAGAGCCTTTTACCATCTGCAGTGATGTGTATCACTTCATCTTCGACCTTGATATCACCAAAGCTCATGCCAAAAAATTGGCGGGCCATTTCATCATGATTTCCTGGGATGTAAATGACTTCGCAACCTTTTCTGGCTTTGCGGAGTAGCTTTTGTACAACGTCGTTATGGGCTTGAGGCCAGAACCAGCGTTTCTTTAGTTGCCAGCCATCAATGATGTCGCCAACCAAATAAATCTTGTCAGCATCGTTATGTTTTAAAAAATCGAGAAGATAATTTGCTTGGCACCCTGAAGTGCCCAAGTGAACATCCGATATCCATATCGCGCGGTAATGATTCATGAGTTCACATTGGGCACGAGTATTTTGAAACTAAGATGTCAAGTTGATGTCATATTCATGACACAGACACATGGCAAGATGCCCAATATGAAATCCTTTTTTCTGGTGATTCACCTCTTATCTGCGATTCTGAAGTGCGCCATATTTCCATTACTGCCACTCAAATTGCGCAAGAAGATGGTTCAAAGTTGGTGTATTCGTTTACTCCGGATACTCAAAGTAAAAGTCATGATTCATGGTGACACGACCCTGCTGTTGGGTAACAAACCGTATTTATTGGTTGCCAATCATATTTCTTGGTTAGATATTCACATCATCAACTCGATACGACCAGTGATCTTTGTGGCTAAAGCTGATGTTTCAAAGTGGCCCATCTTTGGTTACTTGGCCAATATGCTGGGCACCATATTTTTAAAAAGAGAAAAGCTATCTGATATCAAGCGAGTGATTCAGTTGATGAAAGATAAATTTACAAATCAGGAGGTGGTGGCAATATTTCCTGAGGGGACTTCGACTGATGGCAAATCTGTTCTGCCATTTAAATCAAATTTGTTTGAAGCAGCTCATCAGGCACAGGTTGATGTTTTGCCAATCACAATTCAGTACACAGAAAACAATCAATATTCGGATCGAGCGGCATTCATAGGGGATATGGAGTTAATCGACTCGATCAAAAATATCCTCAAAGGTGACAAACTGGTTGTTCACATTCACCTTTCTAACAAGCTCTCGGCGCACCTGACTCGCCAAGAAATGGCATCGCAAGCCCATCAGTCAGTAGTCTCAAAGGCTTGATTCTATTTGGTTTTACCTACAAGATTTGCCAATAAACTGGCCGTGGGGTACAATATCGGTCTTAGTCGGAGTGTGGCGCAGTCTGGTAGCGCACCTGGTTTGGGACCAGGGGGTCCAAGGTTCGAATCCT
>CALKUJ010000247.1 GCA_937996825.1 uncultured Polynucleobacter sp.
CGATCTAACCTTTATCAGTGCACAACACACCAACACTCATATTTTTGGATAAACGTTCAGCCCATTGAATCGCGGCATCTCCTGGGCCAATCACCAAGACACGTCCACCACTCTGATAACTGACTGTACTCACTGAATCTGGCTCAGGTAGTGAGGCCATGGCCAATAATGCTGCGATCTTTGGCATGGCATTTTTTGCATCGGCCGACCATCCGCCAGTCTCACGGATGTTCACAAACTTGATGGGGGCAATCAATGGCTTTTCTTGTTCGCCCGCAACCTCATCGAACAAGCGTTTTTCTTGAGTACAGGCCAATACAATTTCATCTGAACCCTGAGAGGCAGCGATGAATGTGCCAACCTCTTGTCTGCACAAGGCGTTGTTAAGAGAAATATCTTTGCTGTCGACCCCCATCCCCTTAGCTATCTGAACGATATCTATGGGCATGGTTTGATTACAGCTACAAACGAGCGTCTTCTTTGTCATCCTCTACCTTCAGCCATTTAGTCAAAAACCTGGCTTTTTATATTCAACAACCAAACCAAGCTCTGGTTCGATTCACTTTAATTATGTTTTTGTTTGAGTCTTTACTTCTGCTTTCACCACTGGAGCTTCTGTTGATTCTTGCGAATCATTCGATTCTGCTAATTTTGCCGAATTTTCGTCATTTATAGCATTAGCGCTCACATCAGTCTGTGAATTTGCATCGGACAGAGCTTTCTCGCTGGCAAGCTCATTTGCCTCTAGAACCCTCAAACGCTCGTAATACTCGGCTCTTTCAATGCGCTCTGCCTCTTGATCGGCCAACTTTTCTTCTGCCGTTTTAAACAAACCAAGCATCTTGGATTGATTCATTTTTTTGAGCATATCCAAAGGAATTGGATCTGGCTTTGAATAATCATCAATATAAATATCCAACCCATCCATGATGTTGTAGCGAGGGTCAGAAAACAGCTTTTGCATCGCCGCTTGTTGCACCTGAGGATCGATTCCTGGTTTTACATAAGCAGAAAAATCAGAGTCCTTGGTTAGCTTTAGAACATCCTCAAGGGTAGGCATCGCCTCTGATGTTTTGGCTGGAGGCACAGTAGCCTCAGAATCTTTTAGAACCTTTGAGTCTTGACTGGGAGTATCGGTAGATTTCTCTTTTTGAACGAGTGGTTGACCTTCAGATAATTCTGAAGGAGATACCTCTGGCTCAACGCCTAGCTTTCGTTTAGACCAACGATTTAAAAATCCAGCCATTAGCTTGCCTCATCTTTTGGTCTATGAGCACCCTTGAATGAAACAGGGCGGGCACGTTTTTTTGGTTCTGGCTTGTAGTTTTCCATCACAAAGTCTGATAACCATTGAGCAGTATCTTGATCTAAGGGAACGTTCTCAACAGTCTCGCCACCATCTAGCAAACGGCCAGCTTCGTAGTAGCTGATGCTCAAAAAGTGAGGCACAGCGATTGGGTCGCCACCATTTGGATGATCCTCAAGGCGCCACATCACAAACCAAGCTGGCTTTGTCGACGTGGAATTCAGGTAATAGCCTTCGGCCTCGTCTTTATACAACTGAATCTCAAAACCTGTGTAGAGCCAGCGCTCGGTTTTTTCATCACTGAGCATACAGATGGCAGGACGATCTGACAGAATGTGATCTGGGGTTTTATGAGCAAATTGACCAACGTCATAAATGACCTCATCCAACACCCAGCGATACGATTGCCAAGGGTTATCGATGAAGTCTTTGCGCATCACAACCGCGAGCTTTAGTTTCATGATTTAGGTGTTCTGCACAACAATGCTTGGGAACTTGCTGCTCATGTCTTTTGACATCTCAGCCACCTGAATCGCGATCTTGCGAGCAATTCCTTTATAGATCGCACTGATCGCACCATCAGGATCAGCGACCACGGTTGGACGACCAGAGTCAGCTTGCTCACGAATCGATAAGTTCAATGGCAAGCTGCCCAAGAAATCAACGCCATAGTCGGCACACATTTTTTGACCACCACCTTGACCAAAAATGTGCTCCTGATGATTACAGTTAGGGCAAACATAAATACTCATGTTTTCGACAATGCCAATGATCGGAATACCGACCTTCTCAAACATCTTCAGGCCTTTGCGGGCATCCAATAAAGCAATATCTTGTGGAGTTGTCACAATCACAGCACCTGTCACAGGCACTTTCTGTGACAAGGTCAATTGAATGTCACCAGTACCTGGTGGCATATCAACAATCAAATAATCCACATCACGCCAATTCGTTTGACGCAGTAATTGCTCTAGTGCGGAAGTGACCATTGGGCCACGCCAAACCATTGGGCTATCAGGATCAATCAAAAAGCCAATAGAGCTTGCCTGTAAGCCATGGCCTTCCATCGGCTCAATCGTGTTTTCAGCAATCGATTCAGGACGGCCTGTGATACCCAACATCATTGGCTGGCTTGGACCATAGATATCTGCATCCAAAACACCAACCGTGGCACCCTCGGCAGCCAAGGCCAAGGCCAAGTTAACCGCTGTGGTGGATTTACCAACGCCACCCTTACCGCTTGATACTGCGATGATATTTTTCACATTTGGCAACAATTTAACGCCGCGCTGAACAGTGTGAGCCACGATGTTCATGGTCACATTGGTGCTGACGTTTTTAACGCCAGGTACCTCACGCAAAGCAGTAATAACCAACTTTCGTATAAGGTCAATCTGGCTCTTGGCCGGATAGGCCAAAACCACATCCAAACTAACATCTGAGCCATCAACCTTGATATTTTTAGCAGATTTAGAAGAAATCAAATCTTTGCCAGTATTAGGATCTATAACGCTTTTAAGCGCATTTTGTATGTTTTCTACCGTTACCGTCACTCTTATCTCCTAGTGCTTTTTTTGTTTTTTCAGCTCTCAACTATATCCGCAGACTAAAATCCATGCCTATGCGCCAAATTTTAGTCACTTCAGCCCTGCCTTACGCCAACGGACAAATACATATTGGTCACTTGGTGGAATACATACAAACCGACATTTGGGTTCGTTTCCAAAGAATGCGGGGGCACGAAGTTCACTACGTAGGTGCCGATGATACGCATGGTACTCCCATCATGTTGCGCGCCGAAAAAGAAGGCATCACGCCCAAAGAGCTGATTGCTAATGTTTGGAAAGAACATAAAAGAGATTTTGACGATTTTTTGATCTCTTTTGATAACTACTATTCCACGGATAGCGCTGAAAATAAAACACTTTCAGAAGAGATTTACATCAAGCTGCGCGATGCTGGCTTGATTGAGAAGCGCGCCATTGAGCAAGCTTATGACCCAGTCAAAGAAATGTTCTTGCCAGATCGCTTCATCAAAGGCGAGTGCCCCAAGTGTGGCGCCAAAGATCAATACGGTGATTCTTGTGAAAAGTGTGGCGCCACTTACGCTCCAACAGATCTGAAGAATCCTTTTTCCGTGGTCAGTGGTGCAACACCGATCCGCAAAGTATCCGATCACTATTTCTTTAAATTATCTGACCCACGTTGCGAGAAGTTTCTAAGAGAGTGGACTCAAGTAAAAACTCCCCTTCAAGCCGAAGCTCGTAACAAAATGAAAGAATGGGTGGGCGAGCCAGGCGAGAGCCAATTGGGCGACTGGGATATTTCTAGAGACGCCCCTTACTTTGGCTTTGAGATTCCAGATGCGCCGGGTAAATATTTCTATGTTTGGCTAGATGCCCCGATTGGCTACTACGCGAGCTTCTTAAATCTTTGCCAACAAAAAGGTCTGGACTTCAATGAATGGACCAAACCAGACACAAAGACTGAGCAGTATCACTTCATTGGTAAAGATATTTTGTATTTCCACACTTTGTTCTGGCCAGCCACTTTGCATTTTTCTGGCTACCGCACACCAAGCAATGTCTTTGCCCATGGCTTCTTGACCGTTGACGGTGAAAAGATGAGTAAGTCACGTGGCACCTTCATCACTGCGCATAGCGTGATTGAATGCGGCTTGAATCCAGAGTGGTTGCGTTATTACTTTGCGGCAAAACTCAATGCCAGCATGGAAGATTTAGATTTGAATTTGCAAGACTTCACGGCGCGCGTGAACAGTGACTTATTGGGCAAATACATCAATATCGCCAGTCGCAGTGCGGGCTTCTTGGTCAAACGCTTTGGCGGTATTGTTGATGATGCAGCGATGAGTCATCCACTATTAGGTCAATTGGCCGATGCCAAAGATGAAATTGCTGACTTATACGAAACCCGTGAATACGCAAAAGCATTGCGTCGCGTGATGGAGTTGGCAGATTTGGTGAATGGCTTTGTTGATAGCAACAAGCCATGGGAAATCGCTAAAGACCCAAGTAAAGAACAAGAGCTTCAAACAATTTGCAGCATCACCTTAGAAGCTTTCAGACGCTTGACCCTGTACCTCAAGCCAGTGGTTCCTAATGTGGCTACTGGTGTTGAAAAATTCTTCAATATTGCACCAATGACTTGGGAAGATGTGAGCAAACCCCTAACATCAAAACAAGCAATCAATCCTTATCAGCACTTGATGACTCGCATCGATCCAGCAATGATTGAAAAACTCATCGAGGCCAATCAGCAATGATTAACTTAGCGCGTTTTCGACCAAAAATCGTCAACGCCGCTAAAGGCTACAACAGCCAAACATTTATCAGCGATTTAAGCAGTGGCATCACGGTTGGCGTGATCGCACTCCCCTTGGCGATTGCATTTGCGATTGCGTCCGGACTAAAACCTGAAGCCGGTCTGATCTCTGCCGTCATTGGCGGTTTTTTAATCTCAGCACTAGGTGGCAGCAAAGTTCAAATTGGTGGTCCAGCAGGTGCATTTGTGGTGATTGTTTACGCAATTGTTGAACGCTATGGCGTAGCAAACTTAATACTTTCAACATTCTTTGCCGGGGTTTTGTTGTTCACCATGGGCTTGTTTCGTGTGGGCAACCTGATTCGCTTTATTCCTGTGGCAATCATCATTGGCTTTACCAGTGGCATTGCAGTATTGATTGGCCTATCTCAAATCAAAGATGCTTTCGGTTTGCAAATTGAGAAGTTACCTGCCGATTTTTTCTCTCAACTACATGCGTTTTATCAATACGCCAACACTGCCAGCCTCTTCGCGTTTCTGATCACTCTGAGCACTTTGGTTTTGATCATCCTGTGGCCCAAAGTTAATCAGTTGATTGCTCGAGTTTGGCAACCGATCAGCTTGGTTCCCGGCATCATCGTTGCCCTACTGCTGATGACTATCTTGGTATACGCACTGGATGTTCCTGTAGAAACGATTGGTAGTCGCTTTGGCGAATTACCGAATCAAATACCAAGCCCTAAGATGCCAGCCTTTGATTGGGAAACAGCCAAACAACTGTTTGCGCCTACTCTCACCATTGCGATTCTGGGCGCCATTGAATCCCTACTTTGCGCTCGAATTGGAGATACTTTTAGTGACGACAAACACGATCCCAATCAAGAGTTGATGGGGCAAGGGATCGCAAACATGGTCGTGCCATTTTTTGGTGGACTGCCCGTCACAGGAACCATTGCCAGAACCGCGACCAATGCCAAGGCTGGAGCAAAAACACCTCTATCTGGTGTGATTCATGCGGTGGTGATTTTATTGATCATGATCATTGCGGCCCCCTTTGCCAGCCACATCCCCATGCCATGCTTGGCAGGCATCTTGATCTACATCGCTTGGAATATGTTTGATCGCACCGAATTCAAACGATTAAAACAATTCCACATCACCTACCAATTGATTTTGCTTGGCACATTTTTCTTAACAATCATTTTTGATTTAACTGTGGCAGTACAAGTTGGCCTGGTCTTAGCCTGCATCTTTTTTATTTACAGAATTTCATCATTGACCCAAATTGAAAAAATAGAACTTCCAGAATCTTTTACTCATGAAGATGATTTACCGCTGAATGATTCATTTGATTTAAAAAACAGTGTTGAAGCTTATGGCATTTACGGCTCTTTATTCTTTGGCGCCGTCGACAAAGTTGAAGGCTTATTCAATCCTCAAGATCCTAATCGTTTGATACCCAAGGTGATCATTTTGGAGATGCATCAATTGATCAATATCGATACCAGCGGTATTGATGCTTTGAAAGCCTTGAATAACTCCCTCAATAAGCATGGCGGCCAACTCTTGGTTTGCTGTGCCAATAGCCAACCATCTTCATTGATGGTGCGCAGTGGCTTCATTGATGAAATTGGCCCAGAGAACAGTCTAGAAACCCTGGAATTAGCCTTCGATCGAGCTAAAAAGCTCAGTGCTGACGCCTGTAAGGTAAATGTAGGCAGTTGAACTTGCTAAATCGCTACAATTGACAAACTATGGCTCAATACAAATCAAATATCACCCAATTTTTGGAAGAGTTAAAAGCTCAGAACCCTCAGCTGGAGCAAGCTCAGCAAGAGGGGCGCGCCCTTTTATGGGATAAAGCCCCAATCAGCCCAGAAGAGCAAGAACGTCAAAAAGCAGCTCGCGTTAAGCAAAAAGCATACGTTTATCAATGAGCGACTTAATTACCGCTATTCCTGATGTCACTGATGGCATGTCAGAGTCTTTTGCAAGACTCTATGGCGAGCCTTTATTTCAGCTGCCATCTGATTTATATATTCCACCCGATGCCTTAGAGGTTTTCTTAGAGGCTTTTGAGGGTCCGCTGGATCTTTTGCTTTATTTGATCCGCAAACAGAACTTCAACGTTCTAGATATCCCAATGGCTGAGGTGACAAAACAATACCTTGGCTATATTGAACAAATTCGTCACAGCAATCTAGAGTTAGCCGCCGAATATCTTTTGATGGCCGCGATGTTGATTGAAATTAAATCGCGTATGCTCTTGCCAATGAAAAAAGCTGATAGCGATGAAGAGGTTGAAGATCCTCGCGCAGAATTGGTTCGCCGCTTGCTTGAATACGAGCGCATGAAATTAGCTGCTCAAGAACTCGACAAGATGCCTGTTCTTGGTCGTGACTTTTACAAAGCCAATGGTCATGTTGATACGACGGTTGCCGTTACTTGGCCTGATATCAATCCAAATGACATCCAAGCCGCATGGCGAGATGTTCTGTATCGAGCCAAGCTCAATCAGCACCACACCATCACCCGCGAGCAATTATCTGTGCGTGATTTCATGACCCGCATTTTGCGACGCTTGCAAGGTGAGCGCTTCATTGAATTCACTGATTTATTTGAAGATGCGATTGCCAGCGGTCAAGGCGCTCCGATGGTGGTGGTCAATTTCATTGCGATGCTTGAGCTATCTCGCGAGGCTTTGATTGAAATCACTCAAGCAGAACCGTACGCTCCTATTTATGTGCGTTTGGCGTATTCGCCCAACTAACATCGTCCTCTTAAGAAAAATCTCTCATGAAGATCATCAGCGACATTCAAGATTTGCGTGATCAACTGCGCGGACAAAATAGAGCGGTATTTGTTCCGACCATGGGTAACCTTCATGAAGGCCATCTCTCTTTGATGCGCTTGGCCAGACAGCATGGTGATCCAGTGATTGCCAGCATTTTTGTCAATCGTTTGCAATTTGGCCCAAATGAAGATTTTGATAAATACCCACGCACTTTTGAGGCAGATGTTGAAAAGCTGGAAAAAGAAGGTGTGTATGTTTTATTTGCGCCGACCGAAAAAGATTTGTACCCAGAGCCTCAGGAATACCGCGTGGAACCTCCTCAGAATCTAGGC
>CALKUJ010000248.1 GCA_937996825.1 uncultured Polynucleobacter sp.
CATTGTTGGTATGAGTCAGGTGCAGCAACAATTCTTCCCTGATTCATCTCGTCCAGAAATCTTGGTCGATATATTCTTGGCTGAAGGTTCTAGTTTTGAAGCAACTGAAGCTGCTGCCAAAAAGATTGAAGCAAAAATTCTAGAGCAAGAAGGTGTGGAATCTGTCACGGTGTGGGTGGGCAGTGGAGCGCCACGATTCTTTTTACCTTTAGACATTATTTTCCCAAGATCCAATGCTGCTCAGGCAGTGATTGTTGCTGACTTGCGTCATCGCGATCGCCTGAATAAAGTTTTGCCACGTATATTGGAAGATGCCGCGCCTGAAGCAAGACTGCGTGTCAAGTTATTGCCTAATGGACCACCGGTCACTTACCCAGTTGAATTCAGGGTCACGGGTGATGACCCAGTCAAGTTAAGAACTGAGGCTAATCGCTTCATCGATGTGATGCGCCAGTCATCCATCGTCTATGGCGTGAAAGATAACTGGAATGAAAATCAAGCAGTCGCCAAAATTGATGTCGATGCGGCTAAAGCACGTGAGTTAGGCGTTCCACCTCAAGTGATTGCGCAAACCTTGGCCAGCCACTTTGGTGGCGTCACCATCGGTCAGTACCGTGAGGGTGATTTATTGGCGCCGATTGTTTTACGTTTGCCTCGTGCAGAACGTAATCAAACCAGTGATCTGAATGAAACCATGTTGACCACGGTGGGTGGTCAATCAATTCCATTAGGTCGTATTGCAAACGTGAATGTTGTGTGGGAACCTGCCACGATTTGGCGTGAGAATCGCGAATATGCCATCACACTTCAAGCGGATGTGATTCCGGGCGTGCAAGGACCGACTGCGACAGCAGAGTTGTACAAAGAGTTCAAGCCATTGATGGCCAAGTTACCACCTGGTTACAAAGTAGACATCGGTGGTTCAGTAGAAGAGAGTTCTCGTGGTCAAGATTCGATCAATGCTGGTATACCGGTGATGCTATTCATCACCTTCACATTATTGGTGATTCAGTTGCGCAGCAGCTCTCGAGCCTTCCTGGTGGTCTTAACAGCACCTTTGGGTATTTCAGGGGTGGCACTCACCTTGTTGCTGTTCAACAAGCCATTCGGCTTTGTGGCTTTATTGGGCTTCATCGCATTGCTGGGCATGATCATGCGTAACTCAGTGATCTTGATTGATCAGATTGAACAAGGTCGTTCTGCTGGGATGCCAGCGAGAGAAGCGATCATTCATGCGTGCGTCACGCGTTATAGACCCATCATCTTGACCGCAGCAGCTGCAGTCTTAGCCATGATTCCTTTGTCACGCAGCGTCTTCTGGGGGCCGATGGCAATCGCTATCATGGGTGGTTTGATCGTGGCCACTGCTTTGACCTTATTGGCCTTGCCAGCGATGTATGCTGCCTGGTTCAAAATTGATAAACATACAACTTGAAATAGATTCACTTTAAAAGTTAAAAACCATCAAGACCTTTAAGAATAATTCACATGCGCATTCCAATTCCTGAAGAAAAAACATTTGTTCATGAATCCATCATCCCAATCCGTTGGGGTGACATGGATGCCTTTGGTCATGTGAACAATGCGGTCTACTTTCGTTACATCGAACAAGCCCGCATCAATTGGTTGGATAGTTTGGGTTTGAACTTTGCTCAAGATGAGCAGGGCGTTGTGGTGGTCAATGCTTTTTGTAACTTCATGAAGCCTGTTGAATACCCAGCAGATCTCGTCATCAAAACTTATATTGCCAACCCCACTCGGGTCGGTTTAGATACCTTCAATGTGATGTCTTTGGTGAGTGATCCAGACACAGTTCGAGCAACGTCTGGGGCAACGATTGTTTGGGTGGACTTTAAGACCCAAAAAGCGGCTTCTTGGCCACCTGAATTAAAAGCCAAGCTAGCACTCTAAATACTCAATAAAGCTCCATCAAAGAGTCAGGCCAGCCGGTTTACTCTGGTTTCTTCAATAAAGAGGCTAAAAGAGGGTTGACCTTTTTTTCAGCATTCTTTTTATTCGCAGCTTTGGGCTTAGGCGCTGAATTCTTCATTTGGTTGGCCACAGCCAATCCCGCGTTCTTGTAAAGGTCTGTTTTCTTCATGGGGTGTTTAATTAAATCATTGATTTATATGATTTTTTTATTTTAATCCGCCTATTGATGTAATAGCAACCAATTTAGGCTATTTTGTCATTATATGAAGCGCAATCTCTTGCCAGAAAGTCTAGTCTTATATAAGATATAAGTCTTGAAGATTGCTTGTTATTTGCCTAAAAAGAGAGGGAAACACCATGTTGAAAGCCTACCGTGATCATGTTGCCGAACGTGCAGCTCTAGGTATTCCACCATTGCCATTGTCAGCTCAGCAGACTGGCGAGTTGATTGAATTACTGAAGAATCCACCAAAAGGTGAAGACGCAACTTTGCTTGAGTTGATCACTCATCGCGTGCCAGCTGGTGTTGATGATGCAGCGAAGGTAAAAGCCTCTTACTTGGCAGCGGTTGCGTTTGGCAAAGAAAAAACACCATTGATCACTCGTGAAACAGCGACTCAGTTGCTTGGCACGATGCTTGGTGGATACAACATCTCTCCATTGATTGATTTATTGGATGACGCCACAGTGGGCGGCATCGCAGCTGATGGATTGAAGAAAACATTGTTGATGTTTGATCAATTCCATGACGTTAAAGAAAAGGCTGACAAAGGCAATGCCAACGCTAAGGCTGTATTGCAGAGCTGGGCAGACGCTGAGTGGTTCACAAGCCGTCCTGAAGTTCCACAAAGCATGACTTTGACGGTGTTCAAAGTAACAGGCGAAACAAATACAGACGATTTGTCTCCAGCACCAGATGCATGGAGCCGTCCAGACATTCCATTGCATGCATTGGCGATGTTGAAAAACCCACGTGAAGGCATTGAGCCACAAGAGCCAGGTAAAGTTGGTCCGATCAAGCAATTGGCTGGATTGCAAGCCAAAGGTAACTTGGTAGCTTATGTTGGTGACGTTGTTGGTACAGGTTCATCACGTAAATCAGCGACTAACTCAGTGTTGTGGTTCACTGGTGAAGACATTCCTTACGTGCCTAACAAGCGTTTTGGTGGTGTTTGTTTGGGTAGCAAAATTGCTCCGATTTTCTACAACACCATGGAAGATGCTGGTGCATTGCCGATCGAGTTAGACGTTAACAACATGAACATGGGTGATGTGATTGAGTTGCGTCCTTATGAAGGTAAAGCCCTCAAGGATGGCAAAGTGATCGCCGAGTTCAAGGTGAAGTCCGATGTTCTATTTGATGAAGTGCGTGCCGGTGGCCGTATTCCATTGATCATCGGTCGTGGCTTAACTGCTAAAGCTCGTGAAGCTTTGGGCTTGCCAGTTTCTACATTGTTCCGCTTGCCAACCAATCCAAAAGATTCAGGCAAAGGATTCTCATTGGCCCAGAAGATGGTTGGTCGCGCATGTGGCTTGCCAGAAGGCAAGGGCGTTCGTCCAGGTACTTACTGTGAGCCTAAGATGACAACAGTGGGTTCTCAAGACACCACTGGTCCAATGACTCGTGACGAATTAAAAGATTTGGCCTGTTTAGGTTTCTCATCAGACATGGTGATGCAATCTTTCTGCCACACAGCCGCTTATCCTAAGCCAGTGGATGTGAAGATGCACCATGAGTTGCCAGACTTCATCAGCACTCGTGGCGGTGTTGCCTTGCGTCCAGGTGATGGTGTGATCCACTCTTGGTTGAACCGTTTGTTATTGCCTGACACAGTTGGTACAGGTGGTGACTCTCACACACGTTTCCCAATCGGTATTTCATTCCCAGCGGGTTCAGGTTTAGTAGCGTTTGCTGCAGCCACAGGCGTGATGCCTTTGGACATGCCTGAGTCTGTGTTGGTTCGCTTCAAAGGCAAGATGCAGCCAGGCGTCACATTGCGTGACTTGGTGAACGCGATTCCTTTGTATGCAATCAAGCAAGGTTTGTTGACTGTTGAGAAGAAGGGTAAGAAAAATATTTTCTCTGGCCGCATTCTAGAAATCGAAGGTTTGCCTGATTTAAAAGTTGAGCAAGCATTTGAATTATCAGACGCATCTGCAGAGCGCTCAGCCGCAGGTTGTACTGTTCATTTGAACAAAGAGCCAATCATTGAATACATGACCAGCAACATCACATTGATGAAGTGGATGATTGCCAATGGTTACTCAGATGCACGCACATTGGGCCGTCGTATCAAGGCGATGGAATCATGGTTGGCAAAACCAGAGTTGCTCAAAGGTGATGCTGATGCTGAATACGCAGCTGTGATTGAAATTGACTTGGCTGATGTTCATGAGCCAATCGTGGCATGCCCGAACGATCCTGATGATGTGAAGACATTGTCTGAAGTATCAGGTGCGAAGATTGATGAAGTATTCATCGGTTCTTGCATGACCAACATTGGTCACTTCCGTGCTGCTTCTAAATTGCTCGAAGGCAAGCGTGATATTCCTGTGAAATTGTGGGTTGCTCCTCCAACCAAGATGGACGCACAGCAATTAACAGAAGAAGGTCACTATGGTGTTTTAGGTGGCGCTGGCGCACGTATGGAAATGCCAGGTTGTTCATTGTGTATGGGTAACCAAGCACAAGTTCGCGAAGGCGCGACTGTGATGTCAACGTCGACACGTAACTTCCCGAACCGTCTAGGTAAAAACACATTTGTTTACTTGGGTTCAGCTGAGTTGGCATCTATTTGCTCTAAATTGGGTCGCATTCCGACCAAAGAAGAGTACATGGCTGACATGGGTGTGCTTAACGCCAGCGGCGCTGAAATCTACAGATACATGAACTTTGATCAAATCAAAGGTTTCAGTGATGTAGCAAAAACAGTAGAAGCTTAAGTAAAAACAAAGTAGTCAATTTAAGCAGTAAACGCAAGGGGCTTTCTTCGGAAAGCCCCTTTTTTCATCTTGGCTGAAAAATTCATGATGTACAGGTATGCTATGAGTACTTCTATTAATTGATGCGTGATATGTTCAAGTTCTCTGACTTAACCATTCCAGTGATACAGGCGCCAATGGCGGGTGGGGTGAATACACCTGCATTGGTAGCTGCTGTCTCTGATGCGGGAGGCTTGGGCAGTTTTGGCTTTGCGTATTCAAGCCCAGAAAAAATCGATGCTGATTTAAAGGCGACTTCAGCACTCATCAAAAAAGTTTCAAGCACCAGAATCAATGCCAATTTTTTTGTTTTTAAAGAACCTGTCATGCCTGATATGTCAGTACAGCAACAAGCATTGGGTGATCTAAAAGATGTGGTCGATTCTTTGGGTGTGACAGTCGCTATTCCTAAGCCACCATACATTCCAGATTTACAGAAAATGCTCGAACCCATCTGGGTGCATCGCCCTGAGGTACTGACGTTTCATTTTGGTTTGCCTCCTCAGCATGTGATTGAAAAAGCTCACTCACTGGGTATCGCCGTGGGTGTCACAGCCACTTCCTTGGAAGAGGCTTTGGTGATTCAGTCAGCTGATGTTGATTTTGTGGTTGCTCAGGGTATTGAAGCAGGTGGTCATCGCGGTATCTTTGATCCACAGGGTGTTGATCGACAACTGAAGCTAAAAGACTTGGTTCAAGAATTGGATCAGCATCTGCAAATACCCATTGTGGCAGCAGGCGGCATCATGGATGGGCAGGGTATCCATGACATCATTCAGGCTGGTGCATCGGCTGCTCAGATGGGTACAGCATTTTTGGTGACCACTGAGGCAGGGTCGAGTCCTGCCCATCGTCGCTTTGTATTGACCAAGCATGAGCTGGGCACTGCTTTCACCAGAGCTTTTTCAGGACGACCTGCACAGGGAGTTAAAAACCAATACATGTCATTGATGGAAGGTAAAACTTATTTACCTTTCCCTGTTCAAAATAATATGACTGCGCCGATGAGGCAATGGGCAGCGCAACAGGATCAAGGGGATTACCAAAATCTTTGGGCCGGAACGGCTTACGCTAAAGCGCGAGCGATGTCAGTGGCTGAGTTGATGACAGTTTTGTCAAATGAATACCAAGGAGCAGGAAAATCAGTATGAGTATTCAGAATCCTCAAAGTGCTCAGCATGCACTACAAGCTTGGTTAGATGGTAGTGGAAATGCGTCTGAATTAATTCAGACATTTCGTGTCTTTTGTAAAGATAGTCAGCTGCCAGAAAAATACGGCGCAGCCCTTGAAAATGTTTTGTCCAGGGTTGAGTCATCATCACTCTTCACAGAGGAGAGTTGCTCCTTCAGTAAAAAAGACCTGGCCAATGCTTTGAATATCTGGTTGGAAAAAGTACAACAGTATCAAGCCAAACAACATTCATGATGAGACAGACTCTGCGCTTGATGGTTTGCTCAGCCGCTTTGCTGGCTGCAAATCCTCTTGCGGCATTAGAGTTTTCTGATATCGCTAATGAAGGCGAAATCAAATACTTAAAAAATCGCCCTGATCCAGGTGCTTATAGTTATGAATCAAGGGTGACGATCAGCCCACAAAGCTTGGATTCTGGTGTGGTGAGCATTGCCACTTGTCATCGTCAATTAGATCCAATCAGGAAAGTAGTGATTGTTTTTAATGAAAATAGAATTAAAAAGATCACTGTTAAGTCTCTAGAAAAAATGAACTCGGCAGAGGTCAAAGACAATCGTGTGACCCTCACTGATGTTGAGCGCGGCGCCTCTATTTGCATTGACTTGGAATCAAGGGCTTTGGATAAAGTGTCACCTGAGCAATACACCTTGAACGCAGGTCCATTGATGCGCCGTTACTTTGATGGTTATTTGCCGATGAGCGCAGTCTTGCGAGTTGATTGGCCTAGAAATATGCTGATGCTAGAAAAAACATTTCCTGTTGCGCAAGATGGTGTGAAGATTGCACAAGGAAATGACGGTGTTCAATTGGACATGATCTTTGCGGGCAGGATGACCGCGCAAATCCATTTGAAAAAGCCTCAGTAAGTCAATCAAACTTGATTGAGCTCTTCACTCAAGCGCTTTCTGGCGTTATTCAGCTTTGTCCAATGAAGTATAGAAAAGACAAACATTGGGATCAAAGCAACAAAAATCAGTTTAGGTATAAAAATCGCTGCCCAGCAGCAACCCATGGCTATGCCATAGGCATAGCCAGTATCAATCGGCTGGCTGATTCTTCTGTTTTCATACATGCGTAGAAAGCCATTCTTGATCGATTTGAGAAGGAAAAAGAACCAGATCACATTGAAAATTGGGATGAGCAAAAGCCAAGCCATTCCTGGAGATTGAGTTCGGTATTCAGGATCAATCGCTTTGATGGTTTTACTGATGGCCCTGATGTAAAAAACAAAAGTAACAAAAGGGATGATGATCAAAAAGGCAGCAAACAAATTATTACTCCTGAGGCTCTTTTTATAAGAAAATACCAAGTATTCATCTTAAAGAATGATTGCTCATTATGTCCATACTTTTAAATGCACAAGAAACTCAATTGGTGCTGGTTGATTATCAAAGCAAATTGATGCCAGTGATTCACCAGGCCGAGCAGGTCCTAGCCAACGCTGTGCGCTTGGCAAAAATCGCAAAGTTATTACAGTTACCCATCATTGGTACTGAGCAAAACCCAGAAAAGTTAGGGTCGAATGATGCGCAGTTGAAATCTCTTTGCCAGAAAACTTTGATCAAGATGCATTTCGATGCCTGTGCTGATGGTTTGGTGGATGAGTTAAGAGCGCCACCCAAGCCCATGGGTAATGCCAGAAGTTTGCCTAAGCACATTCAGCGCAAACAAGAAAACCAAAGTGAAAAAAACACCATTTTGATTGCTGGATGTGAGGCCCATGTTTGTTTGCTGCAAACTGCCTTGGGTTTGCTGGATGAAGAGTTCGATGTGTGGGTTGTGACCGATGCTTGTAGCTCTCGCACAGAAGCTAATCGAGATGCTGCTTTTGATCGTTTGGCAGCCAATGGAGCAGAGCTCGTGACAACTGAGATGGTGGTTTTTGAACTCTTGCAGACTTGTGAGCACCCTCAATTCAAAGAAGGTCTGGCGCTCGTCAAATAATTCTGATTCAGCTCTGTGCTAAGCTGACAGATAGCTGCTTGAGATCATCAGGATAGAGCCAGCGCCATTCACCCTCAGGTAAATCTGTGGGTAAGTGATATTCACCAATCGATAGGCGATGCAATTGAGCCACATGATTGCCCACGGCTGCCATCATGCGTTTGACTTGATGATAGCGCCCCTCAACAATGGTCATTTCGAGCACTCTGTTTGAGCGCTGAACACAAGCTTTGGCAAAGCAAGGCTTGGGATCATCATCCAAAACAACCCCGTTTAATAAGTGTTGAATTTGTTTATCAGTTAAATCATCCGCAGCAGTGATTTGATATACCTTGCCGATGTTCTTTTTGGGGGTGGTCATGCGATGGATGAATTGACCATCATCAGACATCAAAATCAAGCCAGTGGTGTCATGGTCTAAGCGACCCACACATTGAATACCTCGCTCAACCAAAGGTTGGGGCAGTAGGCCATAAATACTTGGGTGGTGGCTGGTTTTATGGGAACACTCATAGCCTAGCGGCTTATGAAAGGCTATATAAGCCTTTTCGTGAAACTCCCAATCCTCCCCATCGACCTGGAGTTGGAGGTTTTCTGTGGAAATTTTCTCTTCTGGGTCTTCGGCTAAAACCCCATTGACTTTGACGAGGTCTGCATAGATCAAGTCGCTGCAATATCGTCGCGTGCCAAAGCCTTGGCTAAACAGTATTTTTTCTAAAGTTAAAGGTTTTGCCATGCTGCTTCAGGTATACATATAATGGTTAAAAATAAGACCAACTGAGGATACTACAGGCTGCAGGCTAAATCGCTAAAAGTCTTTGTTATCTTGAGTTATAAAAGGAGATAAAAATGCCTGTTATTACAAATATTGAAGATTTGCGCGTATTACACAAAAAGCGTACGCCCAAAATGTTCTATGACTATGCTGATTCTGGGTCTTGGACAGAATCAACTTACCGTTCCAATGAGCGCGACTTTCAGACCATCAAACTACGTCAAAAAGTAGCGGTTAATATGGAAAACCGCACCACCAAGACCAAGATGG
>CALKUJ010000249.1 GCA_937996825.1 uncultured Polynucleobacter sp.
TTGCAACGGTATCCGCAACGGTTACTTTTTCTGTATTGCAAACTGTACAAAAAATCCTGCCTTAACCCTGTAAATGACCATGTAACGCAAGTTGCTGGACTGTTGGCATTCGACTGGCAAACGCCCACTCCCCTACCCCTGCAAAACCTGTAGACCCACTGTGCAATGAGCCGCAGTGACGAGCCCAGACGCTTTTAATGGAATGGTTTGTGGAAGGCCTACAGGCGATTTACTGAGCGTTTTGTAATCGTGTCTTAGGCTGCTTACTGGCACTTTTTACCCTGACCAAATGGGCAAAAATTGCGAATCAGAATGGAAGGTCAAAATGCAATGAATGCTGCATTTTGACTGCCGATTTAAACCACAAAGCATTAAAAACTTGGTCGACTTTTTACAAAATCTCCAGCAAAATTACTAGATGAGTGAGACAGTTAGCCTTATGCATGACAGCATTCGTCGTATCCCAATTCCCGAAGGCATTGAAGCTTTCTGGCTCTACGACACAGATGCGGAACTTAAAGCTCATTCTGCTTACTCACAAGCAAAGGCGGGGGATTCAAAGTCCGCATTAGCTTTGATTTCAGATATCGCTTTGGCTGAAATTTATAAGCACGCGGATCGATTTGGACGCAACTGTATTTTTGTTTCTCCATTCGCTCGAGAGGCCAGTGGCGATAACGCAATCCCTCAAGTGCTATCCGAAGTGTTTGCTGTTTTGTGTGACGCAACAGCTGACAAAGACATTATTCAAGTGACCAAGGTGTACCATACGGGTGCAGACCCAATGGAACGTTTGGCATTACGACCTGAGTTTGAAGGCTCGGTACAAGTTGGTGGTCAATACGTACTCGTTGACGATGTGACAAGCCTAGGAGGCACCCTTGCCGAATTGGCTCACTACATTCAAGTCAATGGTGGTGTTGTCAAAGATGTTGCGGTCATCGTCAATGCTGGTCGAAACAAATCACTAAGACCTGACCGTAAGACCGTGAAAACTCTAAAAGAGAGGTTCGCAAATGACATCATTGAAATCTTCGGCATCCAAGTCGATGCACTCACAGCAAACGAAGCACAGTACCTCGTTGGTTTCCGTTCGGCTGACGAAATTAGAAATCGACTCTCTAAGGCAAAAGAAGAAGTTGATCTCCGATTACGTTCAAAAGGAATTGAAGGGGTCTTTGGGCCTCAAGATAGCTGAGCTTAAAAAGGCGGCCTAAAGCTCTTGCTGCCAAAAAGCCACACATCAGTTCGATGGTGGCTATAGGGATCGAACTAGATTTCGACTCGCTTTATGACAGCTAGCTTTTGTTCCAGCGTGTAGCCCACAGTTCCGTAACTGTTGAACTCTGAGCCCCCACTGTGATGACCTGTAATGCTTTCAGCAAGACGGGTGGGAATGTCATTGCAAGCCTTCATGCGGTCAATCAGTGCATGACGGAACATGTGCGTTCTAAAGTTCAAATCAAGCAAGCACTTGTTCATGGTGGCAGAGCAGGTGGTGCTGCCGTTGTAGCGAGCGTAATGCGGGACAAACCATTCGCTTCCTTCTTCAACTGCAAGGGCATGGAGCTTTTTGGCAGCTTGAAGTGAAACACCAACTAGCGGGACGCATCGAATGCTGGACTTGGTTTTACGGTCAGACAGGGAGTTCTTGCGAACCCACAAATGTGGAATCTCGTGATCAAGTACGCAGTCCTCAAGTCTGGCAAAGATAGGTTCTGACAAACGTAATCCTGTATTGAGTTGAATCAAGCCCACAAGTCTGTATGGCGCATCATGGCTGAGCAAGCGTTGTTTGACGGATTGAAGAAGCTCAGGCGTGATGGTTTCCATGTGTCGCTTAATTTCGCCAACGCCATGTATGTACATCGCACGGAAGGGACTCAAGCGATCAATGTCCAAATGTCTAAATGCCAAATTCAACACAGCGTTCAATGTGGCGAATTGCTTGCGTACACTGGTTGGGTTTAAGCCACGAGCCAGTTGAGCATCGCGGAACTGTGTGCCGTGTATGTGGCGCAGTTCATCAAGCGGCAAGTCACCAAACTGAGCTTGAAAGTAATTGAAGTTACGGGTGGCGTTTTCAGTGAACTTGCGACGAGCTGGCGCATTGCTCTCACGCATGTAAATCTCAAATGCAGTCGCAAAGGTTGGCTTGCTGATGGTGCCCTTTGCGTTCATATGGTTGGCAATCAATTCAGCAAGCAAGTCTTCTGGAAACTCAATGCCTTTGATATTGACTAGACGACGAACGCGAGTGTCGATGAATGTGCTTAGGGATGTTTGGATCTCGTAGGTCATAAACTCTCAAAAAAAGACTCTACTGTTGCCGAATGCAACGCTGCACCCAGCAATTGCTGAGTGCATTCCCACATGCCATTTACTTACCAAAGCCCTCGCGGAGCTTGATAGACGCAGTTTCGATAGCTGCGTCCAACTCACCACTCAAAGCAATAGTCTTGAGTGCTTCGAGTGTTGGTACCAGCTCTTTCTCGCTGGCAACTTCAATTGCAAACTTACCGCGTGCCAATTCAAGCATGCGAGCGCCATAGCGAACGTTGATTGCCAGCTTACCGTTGTCAGTGGCAAACCACCACTGTTTCACACGCTTGTTGGATTCAACCAATTTGCGTACGCCTGTTTCAGTATCCACAATGCTGCGGAACTTTGTGACTGAAAAGCTGTCGCCGTTTTGCTGTGCTTTTGCAAGTGCGATTTGTTCGTTAAGCGCCTTGACCATCTTGGCACGACGAATTTGAGAGCCTGTAACAGAAGTTGCTTTTTGAGCTGCTGAGAGCTTGAGTGAACCGAGTGTTGCCATGTGCTTTTCCTTTCAAATGTTGATAAAGCACAGGTAATTTTGTGTTCGACCAAAACACTTGGGCGACCTGAAACCCGCCGAAATAGCGGGTTATTGGCAAGAATGCGTTGCTGCACGGAAGGACACGTGCCACAAGCTGCCTTCACGCACAGCACGTAGCTTGATGCTGTTTAAGGGAAAGTCAGCAGCTGGCTGGCTTGCGTAGACATGGCTTTTGCCCACATCTTCGCGTGCCCACATATGCAGTTCTCCTTCGTTCTTGCTGGCGTAAAAGCACAAAGCCTTGACGCCGTTTGCAGCCAAGAAGTGCAGCTGGGTAGTGAGGAAATCAAAAAGCCATTTGCACTCTGGTCGCAGTGCTAGCAACTTAACTGCATTGGTTAGGTGCACGTTTTGTGCATACGGATACAAACCCCGAATGTTGTCTGCTCTGTTAATTTGGTCTTGAAGCAACTTGGCATCGTCAGCCGCTGTCCAGCTTCTACCTTCATGTGTTTGGCGTTGTGCCGCTATTTCTGTGTAACGCATTGGAATCCCTTTAGCGTATTTAGCGAAACGGGATAGTTAGACCTAAGTTTGGTTGTGATTTTTTACGGTTTTGTTTGGTGTGGGATAAATACTTGCATGTGTAATAAAGAACAACGTTTATCTAAAGCAGATCTTCAACGCCTTGTATCTCAACGCGAGAGGACAAACACATTGCAAACAGACAAGTGGCTTAGCAGCAATGGCTTTAACTTAAACGCTTTCAATTGCACTCATGTAAAACTTCTACAGGCACAAAAACAGGCGAACCTAATACTGAACGAACATCAGCACCTGCTCACACAAGAGCAGCGACGAACATTAGAAAATTTCAAAACGATCATGGCAAACAAACGGAAACGCGAAAAGCTGAAACCATCAGCAGCGTTTCCCATCCTCAACATATCAACCAAAATTAACAGGCAACTTTTTAAGCTGGCAAGACAGCGTGATCGTTGCACAAACACTGCTGAGTCTCAACAGCAATAACAAAGTGAAAAAACGCGGGTTGTAATATGACGGCTAATGACCCCGCACTGCTACGTTGATGCAAAGGCGTTAGAACAACAGTGAGCCGCAGAGTATGTGCATATATGCACTTTGGAAGTTTCAATACATTCGGCCTTCCCTTGAACTCTTTTGCATTCGTGTAGTACGACTCAACTCACTCAGATGAAACTGATGGAACTTCACGACGACGGTTATGCGTTTGGTTTTGACCAGCGTATAGCCGTCGTATGGCCAATCTAATCTATCTAGATGAACCCAATACATCTCACACAACGCAAGCGTTGCGTTCGACTTTCATCACTTTAATTCAGTTAAAAATCAAGTGCAAACAAAACACAGAGCGAACAGCGATATGTGTTTTGTGTAGCACAAGTGAGCAACGCTCACTTCATAAGCGGAGTTAACTAAACACCAAACTTAGACTTATGGCATGACACGAGTTGAAAACAAAGATTCATGCCACGATCAACTTGACCTAGTACTCACTTGGAAGCATCAACACCCAGTAGTCAGTAGCCCAGCACGCGAACAAAGTGATGTCTGGCATAGGGAAGTCTGTGTATGGAATGCGTTGGGAAGCAATGTCTTTGTAATTGCCATC
>CALKUJ010000250.1 GCA_937996825.1 uncultured Polynucleobacter sp.
ATACAGGCATGAAAAAACTTGCAACTACCCTAGTCTTGGCTTTTATAGCAACCCTTGCAGCAGGCTCCGAACTTGAGCGGGATGCCGCCTCATTGGCCATTCTTAAAGAATTTCCCGTGAATAAACCAGCATTGAGTTTTCCAGTCGAAGCATCTGAGTTGGGCATGTTTAGCAATTACAACAACGGAATCTTCAAACCTCAAGGCAGTGGGCCATTTCCGGCAGTTGTTCTTTCGCACTCGTGTGGGGGCGTCCGAGTATCCGAGACCAAACCATGGGTCGAGGCTGGCTTGAAGCTGGGATACGTTGTATTGGTGATTGATAGCATGAGGGGAAATAAAAATAATTGTTTTCCACCTACGCCAATTAATAACTCAACAAGAATTAGTGACATGCTAGATGCACTCGAGCATCTCAGCAAAATGCCTATTGTTCAGCCAACAAAAATTGGTGCAATCGGGTTTTCTCAGGGAAGCATGATCAATGCGATGCTTGCTAGTAAATCCACTGTGGAGGCAGTAAAACCTAATGCTAAAAGATTTGCGGCAACTGTAGGTTTGTATGGCGTTTGCCAATGGCCTAAAGGAACCTATAAGAGCAGACCTGATCTAAGTCTTAGCTACGTGATGCAAGATACAGATAAGCCTTTGCTTTATCTCATGGCGAAAGACGACCAAGAGACCCCTGCGTCTACCTGCGAATCTGAGCTACCTGCGTTGAAAGCCAAAGGAGCGCCTGTCGAATGGCACTTGTATGAAGGCGCTACGCACTGTTGGGATTGCAATTCTCTGAACGGATTTACAAAAACTGATTTCAAAGGTGAGCGAATCATCTACAGATTTGACCAAGCTGTTACCGATGACTCGATTCAACGTGCGTATCGATTCTTGGGCCAGCGAATGTGAATCATTGACATGATCAGTACGATCTAACCCATCGTGCGTTTAGCTTTTTGTAACTCTCAAAATGAGAGGTAGATGGAGTGGTGGTTAAGTGTGTTTTGTATAAAATCCATAAAAAATAATTTTTATGAAATAGCATGAACACTATTCGCTGCCAAGACTGCAATTCAGCCCTCGTATTGCTACAGCATGCGACTTTACAAGCTATTAAGAAGACGCTACGGCCAAACTTTCACACGCTTGGTGACTCTCAAACCATAGAGGGAAAGCGGTATCAATCTGTCTGCCCTAGTTGTGACAGCTACGCACTCGGAATAGACACTAAACAAGGTTTTCCTTTTTTACTTCAGTCTGGAGAAGCGGCAACTGTCCATGACTTGAATCTCAATAATGGCTAATGCATAAAGAGCTAAAAAAAATAGTAGATGCTGCCGATGAATTGAATGCTCTCTGGGCAGAGGTGGCTACTTTATGGAGATCTAGCGGATTTCCGCTAAACAAGAAATACTCTTCATTCGAAGACAAGGATTTCGAGGAGTTCAACTCGACTATCAACGAAATTATTGAAATATTTTCTTCTGCTGGAACGATCAGTAGCTATTCTCTTACCCTGATGCTTCCAAGAGTAGATGAGATAGATACGCATCTCACAGATGCCAAAAATTGCATTGCAAACCTGCTTAATGAATTCAGGTCTCATCCGAATGCCAAACTTCACATATGCGGAAGCACTCTTAGCTCGATTCAATGTTTTGAAAACGGCGACCTTGTCGCTGTGATCAACATGGAACATTCTTTGTCAAACTTGGACGCAGCTTTTGCACGGGTGCTTCGTGCTGGTACTTGGTGGTGAATACGTGAAGAGAAGCCTTACAGCTAGAACGCCATAGGCTTAACAATTTATGTATCTAATGGGGTTGGCGCGTCCACTTTTATACAGTGATTCGACGGATTTGTAGATTAGCTCCCGTTGGATGTCGTTGTGTGCCAATTTGCCAGTAAATTCCCAACGGGTTTTTTGTGAGCTTGTTTCTGGATGCCATGCATCTACTTCATACGCAACCCTTGTCAAGCCTCGGTAAGTTGCGACGACATATTTCGCATTGTTTCGTCGTTCACCAATAACCCAAGAAGATCGTGTGGCCTCATACACTTCTGTTGGGGTCATTTCTCTTTTAAAGAGCTTGTTAATGTTAATGAGAAGAATTGGCAACGAGGTATTGAGTTCCTCAGCTTCATACATGGAAATGACTTCATTCGTAGCCTTTAGCCCATAGTCTGAGTGATGGCCTGACTGTTGATTTGTTAGGTTGTTCTTGCCAGCAAAATCTATTACAGCAGCTTCAATCTCAAACGCTTCACGTTCATTGAGTCCATGTCTAAGAATGAAGTGTTGAACCTCGTGCCCGCTTTGTCTGATTTCTCGGATGCGGTCTAGTTTGTCGGTTTCAACTTGGTTAGATATGGCATCTTCAGCATGTTGAAAAACACGATTGTCTTTTCCTTTGCCAACATAAAAGACTTCTTTATTTCTTGGGTCCATCAAGAAGTAAACGTAGTACTGAACTTTTTCAATCACGCTTTGACTAAACATACGATTTCTTAATTGTGAGCTTCAGACTGGCCAGTAGTTGAGGACGTGAGTGCGTTAACAAGTTGTTCAAATTTATGACTAGCCTCTTCGAAGGCAATAAATTCTTCGCCACCAGAACCATTCGACTCTTCAGGGCTAAAAGACTCTGGATGCAACTCGTCTGCAGATTTGAAGTTTGCAAAGTGATGTTTAGGGCCAAAAACTTGCCACATTAATTTTTCAGGCTCATCCTTGGTTGCAAGCCATGCGCCAAAAGAAATGATGTCGTCTTTAACTCGATACGATATGTATCTATCAATTGCAACTTTCCCCGTACGCTGGGCACCACCTAACTTTGCTTGCCCATCTTTTGCTGTCAAGTTATGAGAGCGAAATCCTTTTGTGCCTTCGGAGTTCTTGGTTGCAGTAGCTGCTGACAAGTCGTATTTGTTTGCGAGCGTTGCTGCGAACTCGCTTAGTTGATGCGAGCATTCTGCTTCCAGAGTTTTTGTCGTAGATGATGTTCGTGCCTTACGAGCTGGTTTTTTTGTGCTCAAAACCTCTTTGCATAAATTCATGATTTCATCGTTTCCACGAATTCGTGCATTCTCTTGCAGAGCAGAAATCTCTTGCACTGTGAGTGCATCGATTTTTTCTTTTGTCCAGCTGACAGCCATAAATTTACAAAAATAAGTTATTTTTTATATTTTAAATGTATGGGGCTGATCCAACTGTTCTATTGCGTGGACGATTAATTATTTAGTGCGTACTCGCATCAGCATTGTTTGCACGATCCCACTTGCATTCAACGCATTGCTTGCTAGTTCACCAGTACGCTCGCTACCAATCATGAACATTGCATTTTTTGAATCTAAATGAATCAAAACTTCATGCTCAAATTTTTTGAGTTTCAGTACGACTCGTATTTTTGGGTGACGTTCTTCTGTAAAAATTTCATAAAACAACTTGGCTTCTTGATCATGCAAGTCGTTTTCGATGTCAGCAGCCAAATGAGGAAGAAATTTATCCAGCAATAGAAGAGTTTGCTCTCGTCGTTCGTCTGTATCAATAAGTTCTAGCGTAAGAGCTCTAAGTAACGGGACTTTTTGTTTTTGTAGTTTTTCAGTCATTTGCCAATTGTAAAGTTCAGACCCTGACTGAATTTGTATGTTTACCAATGCGGCCCGAACTAGTCTTAGAAGATTCGTTTTACCAACAATCTGGCTGTAGACAAAACAAGAACTTTGTCGGTTAACACGACATTCAAAACGCAGTAACGATTGCGTTCTGACCTTCCATCCAAGTTTACAAATTTTGTCCATTCGGCGAAGGTAACAACTGCCAGCGGCTAACCTAAGACACGATTCAAAACGCTTAGTAAACCGTCTAAGAATCTTCCACAAACCATTCCACAAAAAGCGTCTGGGCTCGTCATTGCGGCTCATTGCACAGTGGCTCTACAGTTTTTGCGGGGGGGGAGGGGAGTGGGCGTTTGCCAGTCGAATGCCAATAGTCAAGCAACTGGCTTTACATGGTCATTTGGAGCTTTAAGACAGAATTTTTTGTACAGTTTGCAATACAGAAAAAGTAACCGTTGCGGATACCGTTGCAA
>CALKUJ010000251.1 GCA_937996825.1 uncultured Polynucleobacter sp.
TCTTGGGCAAGCAGTACGTCATTCTTGAAAATGAGAATGACCACGCCCTTTTGGCTGTTTACCGATGCATGAATCGAGGCGAATTAAAGCGTTTGAAACGTTGGCAGCCAGGGCTGACACAAATCGACGCAAAAGTTGAAGTGGCAGAAGAAAGCAAAGCTTCTAAAACACCAGCCATACTGGAAATCGAACCGATCAAGTCAGCCGAGCCCAAGCCAAGAGCCCGAAAAAATACCCGCAAAGAACAGGTTAAATCAACGCTCCAAACGGACCTCTTTGAGTAATCGTTGCTCCATAAAAAAAGCCGCTTGAAGCGGCTTTTCTTTTGGTGGCTCTCAGTAACTGAAGATTACTTCTTCACCACCAATGTTCCAGGCAAGCTAGCGATGTAGGCAGCCATGTCTTTCAAATCTCTGTCTGAAAACTGAGCCACTTGGCCAGCCATGATCGCATTGCTACGACCAATGTTTGGATTATTGGTTACTTTATAAGCTTTCAAAGCGTAATAAAGGTAGTCAGCGTGTTGACCAGCTAGTTTCGGATATTCAGCAACCACGGGCTTGTTCATGCCTTCACCGTGACAAGCTGCACAGTTACCCTTCACCAAAAGCTCTTGACCTTTTTTAAGATCAGCTGCTTGGGCAGTTACTGCAGTCATAGCGATAGAAGCCGTTGCGATAGCAATCAAAATACGTTTCATGTCGACTTCTCCCGCTTATTTCAATTTATTGATGGTTGTTGAAGATGTCTGAGCAGCGTAATAAACAGCTAAGTCAGCCATGTCTTGATCTGTCAATGAACCAGCGATACCACGCATGGTTGGGTGCTTACGCTCACCTTTTTTGTAAGCTTGCAATGCAGCCACGATGTACTCGGCGTTTTGACCACCAATCATTGGCACAGTGTAGATTTCAGGGAAGCTAGAACGGTAGCCAGGAATCGCATGGCAACCAATACACATCGCCACTTTTGCTTCAGCAGCTTTAATATCGCCCTTAACACCTTGGGCATTCACAGTACCAGCCAAAGTCATGGCGGCAACAGCAACAGTTAGTAGTTTTTTCATAGTGACCAAATATTGAGTTAGATCAAAAAATTCTTCGATGCGAGTATAGCGGATGAGAGGGAAAAATGGGTTCAGAAATGAGAATTTTTAGAGTTTTTGCCCAACAAACCACGCTTGAATGCTCAAAATTCTGTAAATCAACTACAAACTTCATGAAATATTACTTTTGCTAAGTACCGACCATGGCATCGCAATACAATGACGCATTATTTAGGAGAACCTTGATGTCTAAGATCGCGCAACGCTTAAAAGAACTTCAAATTGAATTACCGACTGCTGGTGCACCAGCAGCTGCTTATGTGATGTCAGCACAAACTGGCAACACCCTATTTCTCTCAGGTCACATTGCCAAGAAAGATGGCAAACCATTGGTGGGTAAATTAGGTTTGACCATGAGCACAGAAGAAGGCAAATTGGCAGCACGCAGCATCGCGATTGATTTGATGGCAACGATGCAAGCTCATCTTGGTAATTTGGATCGTGTGAAGCGCATCGTGAAAGTGATGAGCTTGGTCAATTCAACTGAAACATACACAGAGCATCACTTGGTGACGAATGGTTGTTCTGAATTATTGTTCGAGGTGTTTGGTGATGCTGGTAAACATGCACGCAGCGCCTTCGGTGTGGCACAAATACCATTGGGCGCTTGCGTTGAAATTGAATTGATTGCCGAAGTTGAGTGATTGCCAATAGCAAGCAAATCCAAACTCTGAAATCTCAGGGATTACAAAATTGACACTTTGAAGGATCTGCAAATTTCTGATCAGAGATAGCAGTTTCTTCTTGGTGTTCGCATGCCTGACATGACCATACTTTAGCTATAGCGATCGATGTGGGCGTGAGACAGAGTTGACACGGCAGACCTCTCTTTAATGATGTAACTCCGTATCCTGGTGAGGAGCAACTCGGACAGAGGGTGTTCATTTTGCCAACGAGATCTTGGGTAGCCAAAAGAATATTGTTCATGCGCGTGGGATTTGCATGAGCTCTCAGATCATTTTCTAAGAAGACCGTCCCTTCTGCCGACATAGACATGGCCCAATCAAAAGCTGCACGCAAGGTATTCAGGTCTGAAATTCCTTTTTGGAGTTTTGCATGACCTTGATCATCGGGGCGCATGATTAGATGGTGACTTGGAAATTGGGCATTGGCCAAACACGCCTCCAGTTCGTCCCAGCTTGAAAT
>CALKUJ010000252.1 GCA_937996825.1 uncultured Polynucleobacter sp.
ATGGTAACCAAGAAGCATAGACACCGTTACCCATGACTGGGTTCAAGATATCTTTATCGGCTAAATGATTTGCTTTGCAAGACTTAAAGTCTTCCTCGCCATAGGCTGGAGCAGAGTGCACAACACCAGTGCCAGTATCGAGTGTGACGTACTCGGCGGGGTAGATTGGTGAGAGGCGTTTGTATCCTTCATGTAATGGCGCCAGCGGATGCCAGAAAGAGATGTTGGCTAACTGACTGCCCAAGCAAGTGCCAATCACTTTACCTTCAAGGCCAAAATCTTCTAGGCAAGTTTCTACGCGGTCTTCTGCCAAGATAAGCAACTTATCTCCGGTATCTACTAAGGCGTAGCTGAGCTCAGGATGAACATTGAGTGCTTGGTTTGATGGAATGGTCCAAGGTGTTGTGGTCCAAATCACAATCATTCCAGGCTTAGCTGGGATCTCAGATAGACCAAATGCTTTTGCGAGTTGTGGGCGCTGCGCATCATCAAATGCAAAACCAACATCGACTGTTGGATCGGTTTTGTCTTGGTATTCCACTTCGGCCTCGGCTAATGCGGAGCCACAATCAAAACACCAGTTGACAGGCTTTAGGCCGCGGAAGACATACCCCTTTTCCCAGATCTTCCCGAGAGCACGAATTTCATCGGCTTCATTGCGAAAGTTCATGGTGAGGTAGGGGTTGTTCCAGTCACCTAGTACACCTAAGCGCTCAAAGTCTTTCTTCTGCTTATCTACTTGCACCTTGGCATAGGCGCGGGCTTTTGATTGGACTTCAGCAGTCGGTAAATTTTTGCCAAATTCTTTTTCAATCTGAATCTCAATCGGCATGCCGTGACAATCCCAGCCCGGGACGTAAACAGAGTCAAAGCCCATCAACCAGCGAGACTTGATGATCATGTCCTTGAGGATCTTATTTACCGCATGACCAATATGAATATCACCGTTTGCATAAGGAGGGCCGTCATGCAGAATGAATCTTTTAGCACCTTGACGGGCTTTACGGATACGTTGATATAATTTTTTATCTTGCCACTCTTTAAGCCAAGCAGGTTCGCGCTTAGCCAAATCCCCACGCATAGGAAAGTTGGTTTCTGGCAGATTTAATTTATATTTTGAGTCTTCAGTCATTACAAACTTTCGGTCTTTTGCTTTTAATTATCTAAATTTTATTTGAAAAAACGACGCGCCACTTGCGCGTCTTTTGCGATTTGGGCTTTTAAAGCATCCAAACCGTCAAATTTCATTTCATCTCGAATCTTGTGAAAAAACTCAACATGTACATGTTGATCGTACAAATCACCATCGAAATCAAACAAATGAACTTCGAGCAATAATTTAGGCACCCCGGCTACCGTTGGTCTTACGCCTAAATTTGCAACGCCTTCAAAACCATCTAATTTTACTGCATACACGCCTGTTAAGGCAGGTCGTTCGTGGCGCATATGCACATTTGCAGTCGGGAATCCTAATTTTCGACCTAATTGCGCACCATGAATCACTTTCCCGCTAATGCTATAAGGGCGACCAAGCAGATTTTTTGCCACACTCAATTGACCAGCCGCAAGTGCATTTCTCACACGTGTGCTAGAAACGCGTTCGCTATCACCTAAGGACTTTATATCAACATCGCTTAAATTCACTTGCGGTAAGCTGATTAGATTTAATCCTGCATTGGCAATATCGACCACGCCGCCTCGGCGACCTGCGCCAAATCTGAAATCTTCCCCCACCAAAACTGTTTTTGCATTAAGCGACTTAATCAAAATATCTTGAATAAAAGCATCGCTGCTTAAACTCGCAAAGCGCTCATTAAATCGGCATAGGTAAACGACATCAATGCCGAAGCCCGAAAACTTTTCAAGCTTTTCTCTGAGCGATGCAAGTCTTGCTGGCGCTTTTTCTGGCGTAAAAAACTCGCGAGGATGTGGCTCAAAAGTCATCACAGCTGCTTGCAAT
>CALKUJ010000253.1 GCA_937996825.1 uncultured Polynucleobacter sp.
AAAGAATGGCGACGCCGTTATAAGTTTTTTGTCCAGCAACTAAAGCGTAATAACCTGCCGCTTCAAGCTCAGCAAATGGAAATTTATCTTCCGTGAGTTTTAACTCTTGCAGGCAAAGAGCATCAATGGGGGCCTTAAGAGCGTCTTGCGCAGCCAACCATTGCAAAAGATGAGGCAGACGAACTTTGATGGAATTGACGTTCCAAGTTGCAAGACGAATAGCAGACATAAGTAGGTTTATTTCAAAATAATCGCTCTATTATGAACGCTATCAAGCTGAGCAACTAATTTAAGTATCAATACCAAGTTCTTGAAGTTTTCTGGTGATTGTATTTCTACCAATACCCAAACGTTCCGCAGCTTCAACGCGACGACCTCTAGTGACCTCTAAAGCTGCTGTTAGAACAGCTTTTTCAAATTTAGTTTCTAGAATATTGAAAACATCTCTACCGCCATCTTGCAAAAGTTGCTTAGCCAATAAAGCAAGGCCAGACTCCCAATCACCCGTATTGGCTGATTTAAATTTAGTCACCAACTCAGCAGAAACGCCTTCAGGGAGTTCCGCACCTATCTCAATCACGTCTGGCGGTAAATCTTGCGCCCCAATGACTTGAGCTGGCGCCATCACAGTCAACCAGTGACATAAATTTTCTAGCTGTCTCACGTTACCAGGGAATGGTAATTGTGAAATTGCCAATAAAGCATCGTCTGATAAACGCTTGGCATCCATACTCAAAGACTTGGCAGAGGTCTGCATAAAATGACGAGCCAGCAATGGAATGTCTTCCTTGCGCTCGCGCAATGATGGTAAACGCAGACGAATCACATTCAAGCGATGGAACAAGTCTTCTCTGAACAAACCTTCAGCAACACGTGCTTCAAGATTTTGGTGAGTTGCCGCGATGACTCGAACATTGGCCTTGAGAGAGTCATGGCCACCAACTCTGTAGAAATGGCCATCTGACAATACACGCAGTAAGCGTGTTTGGAGATCAAATGGCATATCACCGATTTCATCTAAAAATAAAGTACCGCCCTCCGCTTGTTCAAAGCGACCACGTCTCATGGTTTGAGCTCCGGTAAAGGCGCCTCTTTCATGACCAAATAACTCGGACTCTAGTAAGTCTTTTGGAATGGCTGCTGTATTTAAAGCGATGAAGGGACCACCTGCTCTTGGACTATGTTTATGTAAAGCTCTGGCCACCAGCTCTTTACCGGTACCAGACTCACCAGTGATGAGAACAGTCACATTCGATTGAGACAAGCGACCGATGACCCTGAAAACATCCTGCATGGCTGGTGCTTGACCAAGAATCTCAGTGGTTTCTTGCATGCGCACCGCACCCTCTTGAGTTTGATTCTGCAATCTCAAACTCTCGTCGACAGCTCGACGAATCAATTCAATTGATTTCGCAATATCAAAAGGTTTGGTGATGTATTCAAAAGCACCACCTTGGAAAGAGGAAACAGCTGAATCAAGATCAGAATAAGCCGTCATGATGATCACTGGAACATGAGGATGCTCGGCTTTGACTTGCTGTAACAAATCAATGCCATTACCCCTAGGCATACGAATGTCAGAAATTAAAACCTGTGGCTCTTCTTTATTATCAAAAGCATCTAATACGTCTTGAGGGTTGCTAAAACTGCGATAAGGCATGTTCTCGCGTTGCAATGCTTTCTCTAATACCCAACGTATTGATTGATCATCATCCACAATCCAAACAGGCTTCATATCAATATCCGATTCTTATTGTTTTCCTTCCGTTTTTAAACGGAAAGGTAATTGCATTTGAAAATCAGTTGTTCCAGGTTTGCTGGTACAACCAATAAAACCATAATGTTGCTGTACATATGTTTGTGCCAAAGTCAGACCCAAACCGCTACCACCCTCGGTACCGGAGACCAAAGGAAAGAAAATTTTGTCTTTGATTTCTTCAGGTATGCCAGGACCGTTATCAATCACATGCAAATCTAATGCCAGTTTGTAGCGTTGCTTATTAATCGTGACATTGCGAACCACTCTGGTGGTGAGTTCTATCTCAGCATCACCCTGTTCGATTCTGCTTCTTAATGCTTGAGCTGCGTTATGAACGATATTCAATACAGCTTGAATCAAAGCTTCTTTATCACCTAAAAGATCAGGCAGACTGATGTCGTAATTTCTTTTGATTTTTAGACCGCTTGGAAATTCAGCCAGTACCAAGCTTCTGACTCGCTCTAGCACCTCATGAATATTCAAGAAATCATCAATGTGCGGCTTCCTGTGGGGAGCTAGCAGTCTATCGACCAAACTTTGGAGTCGATCAGATTCTTTGATAATGACCTGCGTGTACTCATGCAAGGCTTTATCAGGAAGTTCATACTCTAAAAGCTGTGCCGCCCCTCTGATACCACCCAAGGGATTCTTGATTTCATGAGCCAAATTGCGCATCAAAGTTTTATTGGCTTCTACCTGCTGAACCAGTCGATCATCTCGCTCACTGCGTAATTGCTGTTCTAAGGGGAACCATTCAATCAGGAGTAAATCTGGATGATTGAGTGCTCCAACAACAACGTGGGCATGAATGGGGTCATGATCAGCTCGTGCTGGGCCTGAATGAAGGATCAAATCTTGACGTTGAGATTGAATCTCTTCAGTCTTGATTGCGTCAAGCATTTGAAAGAGCTCTGGGTTGTGACCAAACAAATCATGCAAATTCATACCTTCTAGCAATTTGCTAGAGATATCTAAGCTGACTTCAGCTATGGGGTTAGCATAAACGACCATCTGATGGCTGTAATCAACAATCAGAATGGCGTTAGGGAACTCATCCCAAACACTGTGCGGAGAAAAAAGGGCAGCTACTGCTGCCCCTTCTTTGCTTGGTTTGCGCAACATACCTGCGCTCTACCTTCTCTAGTCTCTCGATTAGAGTGAGTAGTACATATCGAACTCGACTGGGTGAGCAGCCATACGGAAGCGAGTAACTTCTTCCATCTTCAATTCGATATACGCATCTAGCATTGAGTTTGTGAACACACCGCCACGAGTCAAGAACTCACGGTCAGCATTCAATGCATCCAATGCTTGATCCAAGCTATTACATACTGTTGGGATCTTTGCATCTTCTTCTGGTGGCAAGTCATACAAATTCTTGTCAGCAGCTTCACCTGGATGAATCTTGTTCTGGATACCGTCTAAACCAGCCATCATCAATGCTGAGAAGCACAAGTATGGGTTAGCCAATGGGTCTGGGAAACGAGTCTCAATACGGCGGCCTTTTGGATTAGCCACGTGTGGAATACGGATTGAAGCAGAACGGTTACGTGCTGAGTAAGCCAACTTCACTGGAGCTTCAAAGCCTGGAACCAAACGCTTGTATGAGTTTGTACCTGGGTTAGTAATCGCATTCAATGCCTTAGCGTGCTTGATGATGCCGCCGATGTAGAACAATGCGAATTCTGACAAACCTGCGTAACCGTTACCAGCAAACAAGTTCTCGCCGTTCTTCCAAATAGATTGGTGAACGTGCATACCAGAACCGTTATCGCCAACTACTGGCTTAGGCATGAAAGTTGCTGTCTTGCCATAAGCATGCGCAACGTTTTGAATGACATACTTCTGCCAGATAGTCCAGTCAGCGCGTTGTACCAATGTGCTGAACTTAGTACCCAATTCGTTTTGGCCTTGACCAGCAACTTCATGGTGATGAACTTCAACTGGAATACCCAATGATTCAAGAATCAAACACATTTCAGAACGCATGTCTTGGAATGTATCTACAGGAGCAACTGGGAAGTAGCCGCCTTTTTTACCTGGACGGTGACCAGTGTTACCGCCTTCGATTTCAGCAGCTGAAGACCATGGAGCCTCTTCGGAATCAATCTTCACGAAGCAACCCTGCATGTCAGCACCCCAACGAACGCCGTCAAAAATAAAGAATTCTGGCTCTGGACCAAAGTAAGCTGTATCGCCCAAACCAGTGCTCTTCAAATAGGCTTCAGCGCGCTTAGCAATAGAACGTGGGTCACGGTCATAACCTTTGCCATCAGCTGGCTCGATTACGTCACATGTAAGAACCAATGTTGGCTCTTCATAGAATGGATCAATGTAAGCAGCTGTTGGATCTGGTTTGAGCAACATGTCTGATGCTTCAATACCCTTCCAACCAGCAATAGAAGAACCGTCAAATGCATGACCGCTCTCAAATTTGTCTTCGTCAAAAGCAGAGATAGGAACTGTCGTGTGTTGTTCTTTACCCTTTGTATCTACAAAGCGGAAATCAACGAAAGTACATTCTTTCTCTTTAACTAACTTCATCACATCAGCGACGGTCTTCGTCATGCAAATCTCCTCTATTAACTAAATTCGGAATTAAAACTTAAGGCATACACCCTTGTTTATTCCAGGCACCAAACATGCCTTATGGATGTATGTAATTTACTGAAGCAAACAAATGGGAACTCTCATTATTGCACTGTTTAAGTGCTGAAATATCCCTCAGATAAGCTCAAATACCCCTATTTGCACCTTTTTAGTGCAAATAGTTTTAGACGATATCGTGGATTTCGTAACCCAGCTCTTGGGTGCCTGCCCTGAGGGCAATCCAGGCGCTTTCTAGAAGGTTGGCATTGCCTTTAATACCCAACTCAATATGGCGCTGGGCGTACACGCCACCCCTGGTGGCATCTCCTACTGATGGCAAGCTAAAGACCTTCACCCCAGGAAAGTTGGCCTCTATACGCTCCATTAAGGGAGTCAAAGTTGACTCAATCCCCTTCGGGACGATAAAACTCTGCTCAGCCCAATTCTCTTGGTGGAATAGATCCTTGTAATGCATATCTAAACACCAAGCCATCATCGGCGCTGCCATTACCGGGAAGCCTGGCACAAAGTGATGCTCCTGAATTCGAAAGCCTGGAATTTGGTTGTAGGGGTTTGGAATGATTTCGCTGCCAATCGGAAATTCACCCATCTTGAATCGATGTTGATTTTCTGTAGTGCTGAGATCTGCCTTCATCGGATCCCCTTCTGCCATCGACTGAATTCTGCCGGCAATCAATTCTTTTGCAGTTGGGTGCAATTCAATTTTTGTACCTAAGGCTAAAGCAGCGCATTGACGAGTATGGTCATCTGGCGTTGCGCCAATACCGCCTGTACTAAACACGACATCGCCGCTTACAAAGCTCTCTTTTAGCGTGGCAGTAATTTGCGCAGGATCATCGGCAACATATTTAGCCCAGGCAAGGCTGAGGCCACGCTCGTTGAGAAGCTCAATCATTTTGCTCATGTGTTTGTCTTGACGGCGACCTGACAAGATTTCATCACCGATCACGATTAAACCGAAGCGACGTTGCGCTGCAGCTGCCACATCTTTTGGTTCGTCTATTTCAACTTTTTTCATTTCATCAACTATCTTATTAGCCATCGTATTAACCGTGAAACGGAAGTTCCATATCCACTACACGTGATTCCACTGTCAGCGCTTTATCCAACTCTTCCTCTCTCAGTTGCTT
>CALKUJ010000254.1 GCA_937996825.1 uncultured Polynucleobacter sp.
GACGCTCTTCCGATCTACGAGATGATTCCGGGCTTAGTCCAAATCTTATTGTGGCAAGGCTTGGGAGAGCTGATCTCTCACTTTTTCTTACCCATCATTCCAGGACCGGTGCTAGGTTTAGTTTTTTTGTTGATTTTTTTAATCATCAAAGGGCACGTCAATTCATCTCTGACATTGGTCTCTGATGCATTCAGTCAGCATTTAGGTGTCTTGTTCATTCCGGCAGCTGTGGGTGTGATTTTATTTTTGCCTCAGTTAAAAGCCAATGCGCTTGCAGTGATTTCAGCTTTATTGGTGAGCGTGGTGGCCACCATTGTGGTGACCGCAGTTGTACTGCGCTTCATTTCAAAAAAGGATTCTCATGAATCCCAATGAGCTTCAGATCGCAGAAATTTGGGTATACCTCTCGGGTAGCCCCTTGTTTGCTTTGATTCTCACTTTGACTGCTTACCAAGTGGGTAGCTTCTTTTATCAAAAGACTGATCGTAATCCTTTGGCCAATCCAGTAGCGATTGCTGTTATTTTGGTGGCCCTTGCTTTGTATTTGGTAGACATGCCGTATCAGAAGTACTTTGAAGGAGCGCAGTTTGTCCACTTCCTTTTAGGTACAGCCACCGTATCTTTGGCCATTCCAATTTACCGAGGTGTTGCAGCACTTAAGGCCAGAGTATTTCCTTTATTGATTGCTTTGCTGTGTGGCGGTGTTGTATCAATCGTCAGCGCTGTTGGTGTTGCCACATTCTTAGGTGCTGACAGTGCCATCATCGGGGCTTTCTATCCTAAATCAGTGACTGCACCAATTGCAATGGGTGTTGCTGAACGCTTGGGTGTGTCACCAACCTTGACGGCTGTGTTCGCAGTGATCACAGGGATTCTTGGTGCTATCTTGGGCAGTCATATTCTGAATCTCTTGGGCATGAAGCAGTGGTGGCAAAGAGGTTTTGCCATCGGTGTGGCGGCCCATGGCATCGGCACATCAAGAGCTTTTGCTGTTCATCCAGAAGCTGGCACTTATGCCAGTTTGGCCATGGGCTTGCACGGCATCTTAGGTGCCTTGCTTATACCGCTCTTAAAAAACTACATTTGAGCTTTTAATAAGGCATCAGCCACTGATAGTAAGAATCGGTCTCTGCCTCTTCTGGCCACCAGCTGAATACCCACAGGCATACCATTAGCTCCCTTGAACAATGGCAGAGTGATACACGGTAAGCCCATCAAGGTCCAAACCCGACAGAAAATCGGATCACCAGTTTGCGTGTGACCGTGAGGGGCCTCACCAATGGCGCTTGGCGCCATGATCACGTCGATCTCTTGATTCAATAACTGATCGATTGACATGCGTGCTTGTTCTGCCACGATCAAATCAGCGTTGTATTGCTCATAAGAGATGGCTGCACCTTGTTTGATCAAGCCGCGCAATTGTTGGCTCAATTCTTCTGCATGATTGGTCTGCTCAAAAGAAAAGCTACGAGCACTCTCTGACCACATGATTCTGCCTTGCAGTTCTGACATCTTTTTAAAGATGGCGGGTAATTTGATTTCAGGGACTGAGATTTTGAAGAGGTCTTCTGCTAATAAGGCGGCATGGGCGATTGCGGCAACTGTGTCTGCAGATGCTAAGTGAGCATCGTAGGTCAGACAAGTCGCAATACGAGGCTTTTTGCTTAGAGCATCGATCTTTGCCAATTCGGTATCGCCGGACATGGCTGCTACACACAAAGCAGCATCTTCAACAGTTCTACTAAAACTACCCAAAGTATCTAAAGAGGGCGATAAGCTTTTAGCGCCACCCAAACTGATCTTGCCATAGGTGGGCTTGTATCCAACCACACCACAAAAAGACGCTGGCCTGATCACTGAGGCAGCTGTTTGACTGCCGGTGGCCAATGGAATCATCTCATCGGCCACAGCCGCTGCCGAGCCACTCGATGATCCGCCTGGGGTGTATTCAGGGTTGTGTGGATTTCTGGTTTTGCCGCCTTTGAAGGTGGCAAATTCAGTGGTGACTGTTTTACCTAACAAAATACCACCCGCTTGACGCATCAATGAGATGTGCACGGCATCACTGTTTGGGCGATTGTTTTCATAAATAGGGGAGCCGTAACGCGTTGGAAAGTCATGCGTATCAAATAAATCTTTAGCGCCAAATGGTAAGCCATGCAATAAACCTTGATTGGCTGATCGATCAAGGTATCGCGCTCTATCAAGAGCTGCTTTGAAATTGGTTTCTACCCACGCTTGTGTTGAAGATTCTTTTTCTTCGATGCGTTCAATACAAGAGCGCAGTAATTCTTCAGAACTTAATTGGTTTGCCTGAATTTTTTTGACAGCTTCAGTGGCTGAAAGTTGGTGAGCTTTTTTCATGCCTAAATCTTACCCCTGAACAATCATTTCTGCATGAATGCCTTTAGAGCATCAAGCGCATCAAAAAATTTGAGGTTTGATTACTTTTTCTTAATCCCAACTGGTCTGGTTCGATTACCAGCCGTTGTCTTTGCAGTTGATTTAGCGCCAGTCTTAACGCCGGTTGCACGTGGCGGCAAACCAGTGTGTTGCGTCATGATCTTTCCGCGACCTGGTTTTTGAGGAACAGAAAAATCTCGTGGATTGTGCGCAACAGCAGAAGCTGTCGGTTTACCAAACGGTCTTCCACCTGTTTGACCCATGGATGAGTTCTTGCGACGTGGACTCTGATATGTACCATCAGTTGTTGGTTGATAGTTTGGTATCAAATGGTGCTTACCATTTCCAATCAAATCAGCACGACCCATTTTTTTCAGAGCTTCTCTGAGCAATGGCCAGTTATTGGCATCGTGGTAACGCAAAAATGCTTTGTGCAAACGACGACGCTTCTCACCTCTGACAATATCCACTGTTTCACTATCACGCGTGACTTTGCGCAATGGATTTTTATTGGTGTGATACATGGCTGTTGCTGTAGCCATCGGAGAAGGGTAGAAGGTTTGAACTTGATCAGCTCTAAAACCATTCTTCTTCAACCAAATCGCCAAATGCATCATGTCTTCATCGCTGGTGCCTGGATGAGCCGCAATGAAATAAGGAATCAAATATTGTTCTTTGCCTGCTTCTTTAGAGTATTTATCAAATAACTCTTTGAACTTATCGTAAGCGCCCATGCCCGGCTTCATCATTTTAGAAAGCACGTTCTCTTCAGAATGCTCAGGCGCGATTTTTAAGTAGCCGCCCACATGGTTTTGCACCAACTCTTTGACGTACTCTGGACTCTGAACGGCCAAGTCATAACGCAAACCAGAACCAATCAGAATTTTCTTGATGCCCTTCAGGCTTCGCGCTTTTCGGTACATCTGAACCAAAGGGCCATGGTCCGTTGTGAGGTTGCTGCAAATGCCTGGGAATACGCAACTGGGCTTGCGGCAAGCTGCTTCAATTTCAGGGCTCTTACAACCCAATCGGTACATGTTGGCCGTGGGTCCACCAAGGT
>CALKUJ010000255.1 GCA_937996825.1 uncultured Polynucleobacter sp.
GTGCAAGTCATCAACACTTCCAAAGTGGCAACAGTGCGATTCACGCTCAAATAATTTGCTTTGTAATTCTTGCTGAAAGCCATATTTGCAGGTTTGCTGTAAGTCAGCAAAATAATTGCCAGTTCAGCTCAATTAAGGACCGGATAGTTAGACCAACTCAACCGCCGCCTTTAACTGACTTGGACTGCTATACAAATATGCTGCGGTAGTGCTGATGCTGCGGTGACCCGCAAGTGTTTTTAAAATATGTATCGCTGTACCTTTGTTTGCCAAGTTAGTTAAGAACGTTCTGCGCCCACTGTGGCTGCTAGCGCCTTCAAGTCCAGCACCTTCGTAGAGTAGGGCGAACGTTTGTGCCAAGCTATTTGCACTAAAGCCCACCTTGATGCTTTTTTGGCTTGCAAAAAAAGGATAGGTGCGGTCCACGCACTTTGCTTGAACCGCGTAGGCTTGCAATTCTTCGCGCAGTTTAATGTTGACGAAAACTGTTCGAGCGTGTCTGCCCTTGGTCATGTCGGGTAGCAAGCGGATCTCGTCCTTCACTGTTCCGTCTAAGTTCATTACATCGCTCCAGCGCAGGCAAGCGACTTCGCCAATTCTTAAACCAGCTAGGTGCGTCAGCAACATCATTGTTCTGTTGCGTTGCGCGAAGCGGCGCGTGTTGATGTAGTCCAGTAGACGCGTCATCTCTTCTTTTGTCAGTGTCTTTGCTTGTGCCATTCAAGTTCTCCTAAATCATGTGTTTGCGTTAATTGCATTGTGTTTTCACATATTTATCAGAGCAACCTGAGTCCGTCCAAACTGGCAGGTTATCAAGCAGGATCAAGGCGAATTGGACTGGCTGTGGATAACTTTTTCACTGAAAAAATCTTCAATGATTTCAACAGCCTTTGTGCGGAATCTTTATAAATGTTGATTTTCATAGATTTCCGCGCTGCTTTCGCACTCTTTGAGTGCCCAGCAAGTGCACGCTTCAAATCAGCCCTACAAGCGCTGATCAGGGCTTCCCGCACTCAGAGTATTCGAGGCACGCAAACGATGCGCTGTAGGGCTTTTTAGCGCGTCAGTTTTTGTGTTGTGCTGGTGAAATTTGTAAAAACAATGCTTTCTTCCGGTACAGCCCGAATGGGTCCTACAGATCTAAAAAAATGGGCTGCGAAAAATTTAGGTGGAGTACTTATCAAATCACCATGGTGATTTTTACTCGGTACCCGTCCAAGTTATCGGGTTACCAAATGTCGGTTGTCCATCTGCGCATCTGAAACAAAACTGTAGTCACACAAGAAGGACTACAGATGAAAAAATTTGATTCAACCCAACTCACGCAATTTATTGGAACAACTGGCTATTACCGAATCAGTCGCAGGCACCTGCTTACTGACGGTACTAAGTACTTGGCTGAAGAGGCTGAGTGTTTTTGGATGATGGATGCGATTGCTAGCCACTTAAGCGAGATTGGCACTGAGGACTGGTTTGTCCAAGTGCGCGTGACAGTGAACGGCTACAGGGCAACGATGATCTATGAGGATGGCAGTGGCAAAGAGCATGCTCGTCAAGAGATTCCCTATACAGACTTTCCAATGCACGCCATATCTTTGTTTGCCTGCTGGGACGGTGAGCATTGGGTGATCATGCTGCCTAGCGAGTATTGACCTGTCTAGGGCCAGACTGGATGCTGTGGAATCCGTACTGAGCCCATAGCAACCAACGTGCGTCCTGCGCATTCTCGGCCCGAACTTCGGTCTTGATCACTTGGCTGCGGCCTTTGACTAGTGCCTTAACTGATGCTTGGTAGGTGTGCATCAAGTACTTATCCAAAATCGATCTGTGTCTTTCTGAATCTAATTGTGGAGTGATCGCAGAAGCTGCATGCCTTCGGCATGTGGTGGCTTAGCCACTCCAGGATCTCAATCATCCAATAATTTCCAACAAATCAGGCATATAAATTACTATATGTCTGTGACTTTTTTGTAGTCGTGAAATCTGTAAAAAGGTGCTAAATACACTGGAAATCCTAGATTTCATTTGCAAGGAACGTGTATCCAGTGATCAAGCTCACAGTCCATGAGTCGGTTGAAGCAGCCCTACAGAAGGCTTTTCCCAAGCCAGCTGCGGCTGCCAAACGGGCGCTGACTAAATACCTAAGCGTTGTCGAATCTATGCTGTTTGATGCCCTACAGCGTGGGCAAACACCCGAGCAACGCAAACTAGGACTCTACTCAATTTCACTAGACCAACTGGCAAACAAAGGCGGGCAAATCGGACCCAAAAAGATCCGCGTGCACAAATGGCTCACCGACAACGACTGGGACATCGTTCAGACGGTAGTTAAGGGCACCAAGTTCTCTGGCCAAAATTCCCAGGTCAAGCTCACCCCACTGGTCACGTTACAAAACAACTTGATGGTTCCTGCCGCATCCCTGTCTGCTGCCACAACTGATGAAGAGATTGATGCGTATCTGAGCGGGGACGATGTCAGCAACATTGCCTTGTTTGATCACCTCTACCCAGAGTACAACATGGAATGGCGCGAGGACAAGCTCAAGCAGCTTTTCGATTGGGTGCCAGTTGATGTTGAGTCAGTCAAAGCCTACGTTTATTGGCTTGAGACGGAATCAAAGTTGATACAAGGGCCCAAGAAGGATTTGGCATTACGACAAGCTTTAACAATCCTTGGCATAGCTGCTGTCACCAAGGGCTACTACCTCCAACGAAAAAAACTCAGTCCGTTTGGTCGTACCTATTACGAAGGAACTAGCGTTCAAAACGTCAACAAGGAATTGCGCCGCGCCATGCTGGGTAACTCTTGGGAGTACGACATCCGTAGCAGTGTTGTCGCTTGGAAAATGGGCTATGCCCGTGGCTACTTAGCAGCGAGTGGGCTAGATCAAGATCTGAAGAAATCATTTCCAGCCACGCTCTTGTACTTGGAAGACAAAGCAGATTTCATGGCGACAGTGCGCCATTACGTTTTTCCAGAAAGTAGCCCAGTACCCAAAGATCTAAGACCCAAGCTACTCAAGCAAGCGTTTACCGCCATCAGCTTTGGTGCACGACAAACAGCTAAAGGGTGGTTAGATTCATCTGGCAATTGGACCAATCCTGCACTGGTAGAGATTCTGCAAAACACCGAAGACAGAATGCGATTTCTTGCTGACGATACGGTCAAGCTGTTCATCAAAGAGCAAAACGCATTGGATGACTACCTCTACGATTTGTTTAAGAAGTTCCGTCCTGATTTGCTGCTCGAGCGATACCTCCAGACGGATAGTGGAAGACCTAGCAAAGCCAAGGTGCTCGCCTACCTTTATCAGCACGGTGAAACGCACGTCATGGACATTGTTCGCCAAGCCGCCATAGCTAAGGGGCACACACCAATTGCTAATGTCCATGATGCAATTTTCTTTAAGCGTCGATTGGGTGCTGAATTTAAAAGTGAAATTGAGTGGCAGATGCGTGAGCAAACAGGCAACCCCTATTGGCACCTCACACCCAAGCAGATCGAGCGCTACACGCCACGCTCATTAAACGCAAAGCGTGAAGAGGAAGAACACAAGGATCGAATGGCAATTGAGCAAGCGCGAGCTATAGCGTACTACTCAGGTTTAAAGCCTCTTTGACCTTCTTAAATTTCAGTCATCTGAGTCCTTCCAATCTGTCGGGTTACCAATCATTTCGGTTGTCCAGAGCCATGGTCTGACAATAAATTAGTTATTCCTGCAACACATAAGGAGTAGCAAATGTCAGGTTTAAGTGCATTGAAATTCGTCGCTAGCAAGCCTCAACAGGGCAATAGCCCTAAGCACGCTCGTCGTCAGAAACTTAGCAACAAACTTCATGAGCAGATACAAATGGCCAAAGCCGTTCAATCTGGAACTGAGTTTGTGCCAGTAAAGATCCGCAGCGTTAAAGATGAAGCAACAGGGGAGACGCGCAAAGTTGAGATCCCCAAGCGCTTGAAGCCATGGTGGTGGCCAAGCGATAACGGCAAGATGTGCATCACTGTTCGCTATGGTGCTCGCACACTCGAAGTGGTCGAAGGAAAGAACGCCATCGAGACAGAAAACATTGCAGGCGTTATCACTACGCTTGAAGTGTTGCGAACGGCTGTAGATGCGGGCGAACTTGATGGGCGTATTGAAGCTGTTAGCGGACTGGTCAAAGCAGGCTTTGACAAAGAAGCTACTTCAAGCAAACGAGCTACTTTGAAGTTGCCCGCCAAAGCCAATTAAACACATTGATGTTCAACAAGCCGACCTTAGCGTCGGCTTTCTTTTGGCTATCTGGGTTTGATTGGTTGAATTGGTTTGATCGTGTTCGATTTAGGTTTGAGTAGTTGACTCAAAGCCTTTTGTGCGCGTTGTGCCTTTTGTCTTTGACGTTCAACTTTCAACGCATTATTTGCACGTTTGCTTGAGGCTTTCAGTTGATCGAGTCT
>CALKUJ010000256.1 GCA_937996825.1 uncultured Polynucleobacter sp.
TGACATGCTGAACGATTTCCGCCAATTTCAATTTGCATTGGCTCGCCATTTACGTGACCCTTTGGGTGCCGTCGCGCCCGAGGGTGTGAGTGCTGCGGATGTCACCGTGTGCACGCAAGAGATGGTCAGGAACTTGTGCGAGGTGCTTGAGCCCGCGTTCCCCGTGACACATGCCTTGCTGGGTGACGAAATCTGGGAGCATGCGGTGCGCTTGTTCCTGAAAGATGCCCCCAACCACACGCCTTGGGCCAGTGCCGTGCAGCGCGCTTTTGTAGACCATGTGTGCGAAAGCCCAGACATGCAACGCTTGCCCGCTTGGCTGCAAGACCTGGCCCACTTTGAGTGGTTGCAAAGTGCGGTGAGCACCACACCTGTGTCATGGCCTGCATTTGATGCCCAGGGTGATGTGATGCAACGTGCGGTTGTGCTCAATCCCACGCATGTCGAAGCGGCGTATGAGTGGCCTGTGCACGGCATCGACACAGACCATCAACCCGACGACATGCAGAGCACCTATGTGACGATGTTGCGCGATTCAGATGACGCGTTACATGTGTTGGAGAGCAGCGTGTTCCGTGGTCAATTGATTGACTTGCTGCGTGATGGCCAGACAGGTGAACAGGCGTTCATGGTTTTGGCCATGTGGATGAACCAGCCCTTGCGCGTTGAATTGGCCTCTTGGTTGATTCCGGCTGAGGCTTACCAAATATTCCAGAATGGTTTTGAAACCGTTCCTTCAGTTGCTCCTCAGGCTGCCAAGATTCCAACAAGCTTGGTAGATGCCGATGCAGTTGATCCAAAGATACTTAAATCTGGCGCCGAGCGTCAGGCTGTGGCCGCTTATATAGCGAACAAATACAAGATTGCCCACTCTGCCAGCTTAGATTTCGTTGATAAGGCCATGGTGGTTAGTCGTGAGGTGGGCTTAGACCCAACGCTCATCCTGGCGGTTACCGCTGTAGAGTCAAGTTTCAATCCTTTGGCTGAGAGCAAAAAGGGTGCCCAGGGTCTGATGCAGGTCATGACCCGGGTTCACGTTGAGAAGTTCCAGCTATTTGGCGGTCATGAGGCTGCTTTAGATCCTGATGCCAATATGCGCGTGGGTTCTTTGATTCTTCGTGAGTACATCGCCAAGGGCGGCTCTTTGCACGCAGGTTTGCGCTTATATGTTGGCGCATCATCCATCTTCATCAATGATGGTGGCTACGGCGAAAAGGTTTTGGCTGAAAGAGATCGTTTAAGACAAGCTGCGGCTTTAAGAGTTGCTAGCTTGGGCAAAAGCCTTTAATTCTTTGAATTAGTTGTTTTGTTTTTTAAATCTTGAGGTCCAGCAGAGGCTTTTAGCCTAGCGTGGCATCTCGTGAGGTCTGAGTTCTTGAGCCAACTTATCTAGAACTCCATTGACATACTTGTGGCCATCCGTGCCACCAAATACTTTAGCAAGTTCCACAGCCTCATTGATAGCGACCTTGAACGGCACACTGATATCTTGAGCTAATTCAAATGCAGCGATGAGAAGGGCGCCATACTCAACGGGAGATAACTCTTCCATGGGGCGATCAATGTGCTGTTTGATGTGATTCTCAAGGGTGTCGTAATGGTTCACGACCCCAGAGAACAAATGATCAAATAATTCTTTCTGAGCTTTTTTAAAGCCAGGATCTTCACCCAGTTGTTTGGCAATAGTCGCGTAGTCTGCAAAACCACCAGCTGCTTTGATCACCAACCATTGATAGACGCCTTGCAGGGCGTATTCACGAGCGCGACGACGTGGAGTCAAAGAGCGCTTCACAGTCACAGATGAAATCGGTTTATTCAGTTGTTGCGGATCAAAGTTCATAAGCTGCCAAATGGCTTTCTTGAATGTTATTTTCTTGGATGTTGATCAGTCGTCTTCAACTTCATCATCAGGTGTTAAACCAATCGAGAGGTTGGCCATTTCAACAGCAGTGCGCGCACAGTCACGACCTTTTTCAAGAACACGTGCTTGAGCTTGCTCATCTGTTTCGCAAGTAAGAACACCGTTTGCAATCGGAATGCCGTAATCCAGACCAACACGTGTGATGCCTGCACCTGATTCATTGGAAACAAGTTCAAAGTGATAAGTTTCACCACGAATCACAGCACCCAAAGCAATCAATGCATCAAACTCACCACTCTCAGTGAGTTTTTGAAGGGCCAAAGGTATCTCTAAGGCTCCTGGAACAGTCGTGATCACGATGTCAGGCTCAGCAACACCTAGGGCCAATAATTCTTTCACGCAAGCTTCTGTCAAAGCTTCACAAATAGGTGCATTAAAGCGAGCTTGCACAATACCAATGCAAAGGTCTTGACCGTTTAAGTCTGCTTCAATTCGATCAATGTTGGATAGTGGCATATGAACCTTTGTGTGTGATGGTGATAAAACTAAAACTTGCGAAAACTAATTATGTTGCTTGATATGGCAAATGTCCGGTAACTTCTAAGTCGTAGCCAGCCATCGTTGGTAACTTGCCGGGCTTGGCCAATAATTTCATTTTACGGATGCCCAAATCTTTCAAAATTTGTGCTCCGATACCGTAGGTACGGAAATCAGTTTTTCTTTGCGGATTCATTGGCGCAATGCCATCTAGTTTGCCTAACTGATTGAACCAAGCATCTGTGTTTACAGCAGCAGTGCCTGCGCAATTTAATAAGACAATCGCACCAGCTTCACTTTCAGCGATGGTTTTGATCGCTTGTGCCACAGGCCATGAGTGACTGGCAGATTCTGTTTCAAGTAAATCAAGAATCGTGGCAGGTTCATGAACGCGTACCAGTGTTTCTTGATTTGGATTGGGCTGCCCTTTGACTAAAGCAAGGTGAGCGCAACCTGTAGGACTGTCTTTGTAAGCGATGCCTTGTAAAGGTCCCCATGGGGTATTGAATACTCGGCTACCTTGGCGGCTGATGATGCTCTCGTTGCGGCTGCGGTAATGAATCAAATCAACAATGGTGCCAATCTTCAATTGATGAGCTTTGGCAAATTCAATTAAATCAGGCAAGCGAGCCATCTCGCCATCATCTTTCATGATTTCACAAATCACGGCTGCTGGACTGCATCCTGCAAGCTCAGCTAAATCACATCCTGCTTCAGTGTGACCAGAGCGCACCAATACACCACCTGCTTGCGCCATGAGAGGGAAGATATGACCAGGCATGACAATGTCGCGTGGTTTCGCGCTTGGAGAAACCGCCACTTTGACTGTGTGTGAGCGATCCGCTGCAGAAATACCAGTTGTTACACCTTCAGCAGCCTCAATCGATACCGTGAAATTAGTGCCTAGTGCTGCAGTGTTGTCGCGCACCATCAAAGGTAAATTCAGTTGCTCGCAACGTTCGCGAGTCAAAGTCAAACAAATCAAGCCTCGACCATGTTTGGCCATGAAGTTAATGGCTTCTGGTGTGACATGATCAGCAGCCAGCACCAAGTCGCCTTCGTTCTCACGATCTTCTTCGTCGACTAAAACGACCATCTTGCCGGCACGCATGTCGGCAATGATTTCTTCTGTGGAGGCAAGGGAATAGCTTGTGCTTGGCATAGAGCCGTGATTTTAAAGCTTTTTTGAGCCAAAGCCGAGTTTTTGGCTATCTTTTAGCCGATGCATGAGCTTTTTACTCGTTAAAAACTCATGCAGGCTTTCATACGGGCTTAATTGGGGCTTAGCATGCGCTCGACATAACGAGCAATTAAATCAACCTCAAGATTGACCAAAGAACCAGCCTTTAAGTATTGCAGGGTGGTGTTTTGAAGTGTGTGAGGGATGAGATTGATATGCATC
>CALKUJ010000257.1 GCA_937996825.1 uncultured Polynucleobacter sp.
CTACACAGGCGAAGACACTCTTTCCCTAGACGACGCTCTTCCGATCTGAGGGCGGCCATGAGGTTCAGGGCCTGTACGACATCAGGGCAGTTGTGGCATGACAGGGAGATAAAAGTCTGAAAGCGCTTCTTGCCCTCCAATCCTTTGATGCTCTCAATGACGTCTTGCTCAACTTTAGGTGGATAGCCACTAGTTTGCAAAATAGCTAAGATGAAGGAAGTCATCTCATGACCCATTGGCAGGCCCGAGAATGCAATACGAGCAACTTCATCAACTTTAGCTACAGTAAAACTAGGAATGTTTTTGCTGCTACCAGATGTTTTTACAGTGATCTTGGCAGATTGCTCAGCAACTTCATTCAATAGCTCCAGCATCTGTGCAGACTGGGGGCTGTCATCCAAAGTAGCCTCTAAAACAATCGGGCTCTCAATTTTTTCAAAATAGGCCTTGAGTTGAGCCTTGATGTTTGCGTCTAACATGATGTGTTCCTAAGTATGAAGTCTTGATGAGTCTATTGGGCAAGGTTTCTGTTTCTCTTCCTGCCCAATAGACTCTCCGAAGAGAGTCTATGGATTGCTAGTTAAAGCTGACTTTGATTCTTAGATCTTGCCAACGAGGTCTAAGGATGGAGTCAATGTCGCTGCGCCTTCTTTCCACTTAGCTGGGCATACTTCACCTGGGTGAGCTGCTGTGTACTGAGCGGCTTTGAGCTTGCGCAAGGTCTCAGAGATATCGCGAGCGATTTCATTTGAGTGAATTTCAGCTGTCTTGATAACGCCCTCTGGATTGATAATGAATGTGCCGCGCAATGCGAGACCTTCTTCATCAATATGCACACCAAAACCACGTGTCAATGTATGTGTTGGATCGCCAACCAATGGGAACTTCGCCTTGCCTACAGCAGGTGAAGTCTCATGCCATACTTTGTGTGAGAAATGCGTATCAGTAGTAATGATGTATACCTCTGCACCCATCTTTTGGAACTCAGCATAGTTATCAGCTGCATCTTCAATTTCTGTTGGGCAGTTGAATGTGAATGCTGCTGGCATAAAAATTAATACAGACCATTTGCCTTTGAGAGACTCATCGGAAACAGTGACAAACTTACCGTTGTGGAAAGCCTGGGTTTTGAATGGGATTACTGGTGTGTTGATTAATGACATAGGGTTCTCCTGAAAAAATGAAATAGTTGATTCACAACAGGACTCATTCTAGAGACTATTTATTTATTTGCATAATGAATAATTTAGATATTAATGATCTATTTATTGGATAATTAGCAGATGCCTAGTTGATGCTAAATTCAAGCCTCAATTGAGGGTTTAGATGGCCATGATTTGCTTGAGGTTCCAGTTATCAGATATCAGGGCGCCCGTTATAAACTGTCTTTATGACCCCAGTTTTGTATTCTTACCGACGATGCCCTTATGCCATGCGTGCTCGCATGGCATTAAAGTATGCCGACATTCAGGTTGAGCATCGTGAGATCGATTTCAGAAACAAGCCTCAATCTATGTTGCTTGTTTCGCCCAAAGGAACAGTCCCCGTGCTTTGTGCTGACGGAATTGTCTTGGACCAAAGTCTAGATATTATGCGTTGGGCACTAGATAAATCTGATCCAGATGGCTGGAAATTGGTTGATGAAGGGATCGCTGGGAAGACTACAGCCTTCGAAGCGATAACGTCCTGACATGCAGCTGAACCAAGGTACTTAACCCACTGCCATGCAGCTTCTGGGTTCTTGGTGCCCTTGTAGATGT
>CALKUJ010000258.1 GCA_937996825.1 uncultured Polynucleobacter sp.
CTCACGCAGATTCAATTGCAAATCTAGAAGTTTGTGCCGAGGTCATTCGTCTAATTGGCGCAGAGATCCTTTAAATAAAAAACCTCACCATTCCGGTGGGAAGGTGAGGAGATGTCTCCACACTACTCCAAAACAGACCTAAAAATCCAGAGTGGTAGCCCTGTATTCCAGGCGCCAACCTTCGAGCCAATGCGATTTTTCCCGCCTTCTCTGTTTGGGTGGTACCAGGAGGTAGTTTCGATGACCTTGTGAGGAAAGGTTTCCAGGCCCTCCTCTAAAGCAGGCTCTAAATCTGCATCGATTGAAGCCAGAATCACAGCATCTATATCCTCTCGTCGTAGTTGCTTTAGCAGAGATATCGCACACATGACATCTATGCCCTTTTCTTCGCGTCGATGGTACGTTTTTCCGGGGAATCTTGCGTCCTTTGAGCTGTTTTGAATTCGTTTCTGGCTATCACCATTGAATTGATTCCACGCATAACTCAAGTTTCGATGCGTGACTTGAATATTGAATTTTTGATTTCTTTCCCAAGCGTCTTTCATCGCTTGAGCCTCAAAACCTGGATGACGATAAAAGTCACTGTCTTCGCTGATGGTGATGGCACGCTTTAAATGTTTAGGTATTTTTTTAAATTCAATCCACTCTCGTTTGATTTCGCATGGATGTATGTAAGGAATGCTCCAGCCACACAAGCGATGACGCTCGGCCAATTGAAATGCTGTCACAGTGGGATTGACCCATTGCCAAGCCAAAATCTGTATAAAGAAAAAAGCTTGTAGAGCAATAACACTAGAAATAAAAACAATGATGAAATAACGCAGGTATTTCATTGAATTAATAACTGGCTCTCACTGCAGCAATCGCGGCATTGATATCTAAAGAAGTTTTTTGGGGATCCAATTTGCGCCAAGTTTCAAATGCAAGTGCTGCTTGCTCGACCAACATACCCAAACCATCAGCCGCAGCAATACCCAACGCTTTGGCATCTTGCATAAAACATGTTTCTTTACCGTAGACCATGTCATACGCCAAAGTATTAGGGTGAATGATCGCCTTCAAAACATCTTTGGGGATTGGTGATGCATCGCTCAAGCCCGTGGCAGTGGCATTGATGATTAAGTCATATGAGCCATTTTTAAGCTCAGCCATAGGCAAGGCCTTCAAATTAACCTTGGCAATAGACGCCAACCCTGAAAATTGTTGAACCAATGCTTCAGCTTTTTCATGAGTGCGATTAGCAATGCTGATGCTTGCAACGCCAGCACCCATCAAAGGCTCGATCACACCTTGAGCCGCACCACCAGCACCCAAGAGCAATACATGGGTACCGCTCAAAGAAGACCCATGTTGCTTGAGTAAGCGTCGCAAGTCTCGGGTCAGCCCTTCGCCATCAGAGTTATCACACCACCACTGACCATTTTCTAGCCACAGCATATTGGCAGCTTGCGCAGACTGCGCACGCGGCGTTTTGTGTTGAGCTAATTCATAGGCCTGTAACTTGAAAGGGATGGTGACATTCAGCCCCTTACCTCCGCGTTCAAAAAATTCTTGTGTGGTTTTTTTAAAGTCACCCAGCTCTGAAAAAATTCGGCCGTAATGAATCGCCTGATTGGTTTGCTTGGCAAACAACTCATGGATCAAGGGTGACTTGCTGTGTGAAATAGGATTCCCAATCACCGCATAGACATCTTTGCCTGGGTAATCCTTCGGGTTCACTTGATCAGTCATTGCTTGGCTCATGGTGTTTATCTGTTTGAATCAGTGTATCAATTTTTCAAATCCAATCTTAGTTCACCACCATCTCTGGTGAAGTCAAAGGTTGATACCCAATCTAAAACATCAATTTGCTGTCTCATCGCATCTGTGAATCGCCCAAAAGGCGCCGCGGAACGAATGATGGCAATCGCTTGGCGATCTAATTCTTGATTACCAGAAGACTTCATCACTGTGACACCTTCTTTGCTGAGTCTGCCGCGCTGATCAACACTGACCATCAACACCAAACTTCCGTACAAAGCCCTACCGCCAACCCTTGGAAAGTGAGCAGTTCCATGCGCCTCTATTTGACGACGCATGGCATCGTAATACTGCGCAAATACCACCGACTTGGCACTGGTAGCAGTGACTGTGGCTCTTCTTGGCTGCTGACCTTGTTTTTGTAAACGTTTCGCTAACTCTGCTTCAAGAGGATTTGCTTCTGAAGTTGCCAAA
>CALKUJ010000259.1 GCA_937996825.1 uncultured Polynucleobacter sp.
CCTCTTCACCTGACGACGCCATTGGTGCCATCAAGAACTTCAAATCTTCTTGTGTGTAACCAAATGCTTGTTGACGATCTAGCAAGCTAGCTGCTGGGCGAATATTTTGTGCGTCAGCTTTGCTATCTTCAGCAGCCACATCAATTTCATCCAACTTGATACGAACTGCATCAATCCAGCTCTTGTATGGCTTGGCTTTAGCCAATGCATCTTTTAGCTCAACGTCGTCAATGATGCGACCTTGCTCCATGTCGATTAGGAACATCTTGCCTGGTTGCAAACGCCATTTTTTAACAATTTTGTTTTCTGGGAAAGTTAATACGCCTGCCTCTGAAGCCATGATGACCAAGTCATCATCAGTCACGTAATAACGTGCTGGACGCAAACCATTACGATCCAAAGTTGCGCCAATCTGACGACCATCAGTAAAGGCAATCGCTGCAGGGCCATCCCATGGCTCCATCATTGCTGCATGATATTCATAGAAGGCACGACGATTGTCGTCCATCAATGTGTGCTGTTCCCATGCCTCAGGAATCATCATCATCATGGCATGTGCCATTGGGTATCCAGCCATCACCAATAACTCTAAACAGTTATCAAAACTCGCTGTGTCTGATTGACCTGGATAAATTAACGGCCATAATTTTTGTAAGTCATCGCCAAGCACTGGAGAACTGATTGCACCTGTGCGTGCATTGATCCAGTTGACGTTACCCTTAACGGTGTTGATTTCTCCGTTGTGAGCAATCATTCGGTATGGGTGAGCCAACTCCCATGCTGGGAATGTATTGGTTGAAAAGCGCTGGTGAACCAAGGCCAACGCAGACACCACTCTTGAATCTTTTAAATCTTCGTAATAGGCACCCACTTGGTTTGCCAATAGAAGACCTTTGTAAACCACGGTTCTGGCTGACATAGAGGTCACAAAATATTCTTTACCATGCTGAAGCTGCAATGCTTGGATGGCGTGACTACCTGTTTTTCTAATGACGTATAACTTGCGCTCTAATGCGTCGGTTGTCATGATGTCGCGACCGCGGCCAATAAAAATTTGGCGAATCACTGGTTCTGTTTTTCTAACAGTCGGTGACATTGGCATATTTTTATCAACTGGAACATCTCTCCAGCCAAGCACTTCTTGACCTTCAATACGAACTGTTCTTTCTAATTCTTGTTCGCAGGCTAGACGTGATGCACTTTCTTTTGGCATGAACACCATACCAACACCGTACTCACCTGCTGGTGGCAAATTCACACCTTGCTTGGCCATTTCCTCACGGTAGAACTGATCTGGAATTTGAATCAAGATACCAGCGCCGTCACCCATCAAAGGATCTGCACCTACGGCACCACGATGATCGATGTTCTCAAGAATCTTTAAACCTTGAGAAACGATGTCATGGCTCTTATGGCCTTTGATGTGGGCAACGAATCCAACGCCACATGCGTCGTGTTCATTGACGGGGTCATAAAGACCTTGCGCTGCAGGGCGCAATGAAGGAGTAGTAGTCACAGATATTTCCTTGATAAAAAACAATGGGCGTCTTTTTGAAAGACTTTGTCCCCGACATAACGAGGTTTTTGACAACTATAGGGGATTACCCGTGGGCAAGCAATAAAAATAATTGGTGTCTGTCACCAATTATTTATCCAGCAGAGATTCCAATTAATAAATTAGGGACATAGTCATTTAAAATGAGGATATTCATGCACCAAATCATGGCAAAGTTCATCCTTTTAGGCCTTTTTAGGCCTGCCTGCCAGCCTGGGTTTTAACGGTCTAGATGTTTTGAGGGCCAATTGTTTTAAAAAGGTATCGCTTGCCATTGGCCAGCCATAGCTTAAGTGTCTACTTACTTTTTCAACTTCAGCAGGGCTTAATGGCTCTAAAACTGATTTTTGCCAAGCCATTTGACGCTCAAAAGGGGTATTGGCGATTGCCCAATAGGATGGATGGTCAGCTATCCAAGGGATTGTTTCGGCTCCAGAGTGATGTCGATAGCTGGACCAAGCCCATTCTTCAGGTCGCTGAACCAATCCAGTTCTTGCTGGGTTTTGTTCGATGTACTTTTGAACCAGCAAAAAGTAAGCATCAGGATCAATCAAACACGATTTGAACCTACCTTCCCACACAGTGCCACTTGAACCATGTGTTTGATTAAACAATTGTGCGTAGCGACGCCCTATCGACTGCATGACCTTAGAAGCACTTAAGACGGTTTTTGGAGTAGCCAAAATATGCACGTGATTCGGCATCAATGCATAAGCATGAATAGATAGCTCATATTCACGTGCTGCATCTTTTAGCCACTCTAGATAAGATTTTTTTTCTTCATCAGAAATAAAAATATCCTTGGAGTTATGCCCCCTGACCATGATGTGAAGCGGATAACCTGGAAGGACAACTCTTTGAAGTCTGGCCATTTAACTTTTCAACTTATGAAATTCTTTATTCGCAAAACGATCTGTCATACCAGCAATGTAATGCGATATGCGTCGCTGTAAATCATCTTCAGATCTAAATCCCTCAGGCAAGTCATGTGGATATTTTTGAAAGTGCGCAAATAACACTTTAACCATATTTGCCGCCTCACTTGTGACGGATTGAACTTGTGGATGACGATACAAATTTTTGAAAAGAAATTTTTTCATGGCACTGGCTTGTTCACGCATAGCAGGTGAAAAGCCAACCATGGGCGAAGCATGACGCACATCATCGATGGTACGTGGTGCAAACTCCACTAGGCGTCTTTGAGTTTCTTTGACCAAATCATCAACCAGAAGATGAATGATGTGCCTGATCACTTCATAGACCAAACGGCGACCCGTCAAGTCAGGGAAAGAATGTTTCACCCGATCATGTTGCTCTTGCCACAGTTGTACTTCAGAAAGCTGCTGGGTGTTCAATAAGCCTGAACGAATACCATCATCAATATCATGATTGTTATAGGCGATTTCATCAGCAAAGTTAGCTAACTGAGCTTCTAAACTGGGCTGCTGACCCTTTAAAAATCTTTCTCCAAGTTGGCCTAATTTTTCTGCATTTTTTTTAGAGCAATGCTTCAAGATACCCTCGCGGGTTTCAAAAGAGAGGTTTAAGCCATCCCATTGCGCATAACGCTCTTCTAAAAAATCAACGACCCATAAACTTTGTAAATTGTGTTCAAAGCCACCGTATTCTTTCATGCACTCATTGAGCGCATCTTGCCCTGCATGGCCAAAAGGTGTGTGTCCCAAATCATGGGCCAAAGAAATCGCTTCTACTAAGTCTTCATTAAGATTTAAGCGTCTAGCTACTGAGCGACCAATCTGCGCAACCTCAAGACTATGGGTTAAGCGGTTTCTGAAATGATCGCCTTCATGATTTAAAAAAACTTGAGTTTTGTATTCAAGCCGACGAAAGGCTGTTGAATGAATGATTCTGTCTCTGTCTCGTTGAAATGCATTTCGACCAGATTGCGTTGGCTCAGGTGGCTCAGGGTGCAAGCGCCCTAAAGATTCTGCTGGGTTTGCTGCGTAACTAGCTAAGCTCATCACAACTCACCCAAGCAAACTCATTAGGCAACACCATGAGCAATCAGCGTTTGGATCACAAGGTCATCATCAACCGTTTGAATTTTTGCCTGCCCCAAGCCATTGAGCAAGATATAACGAACTTCGCCACCCTCGGCTTTTTTATCAACGCTCATCAACTCCATAAAACGATCAACACCTAATTTAGGTGGCTGAGTTGGTAAACGAAGTGCTTCAATGATTTTCTTTAAACGTGATGCATCTGCTTCAGATAGCAAACCCACTCGAACTGATAAATCGGCTGCCATGACCATGCCACAACCAACCGCTTGACCATGCAACCATGAACCGTAACCCATGCCAGCTTCAATGGCATGACCAAAGGTATGACCGAAATTCAGGATGGCACGTATGCCACCTTCTTTTTCATCTTGAGCGACCACTTGAGATTTGATTTCACATGAGCGACGCACGGCATGCTCCATCGCAGTCGGATCACACCTATTTAATGCGTCTTGATTTTTTTCAATCCAAGATAAAAATTCAGCATCAGCAATGGCACCGTGCTTGATCACTTCAGCCAAGCCCGCCGCCAGCTCTTCAGCAGGCAAAGTCTTTAAAGTATCTAAATCAGCAATCACAGCTTGTGGTTGATGAAATGCCCCCACCATGTTTTTACCTAAAGGATGGTTGATGCCGGTTTTACCACCTACTGATGAATCAACTTGCGATAGAAGCGTCGTTGGAACTTGTATGAATTTAATGCCGCGCATGTAGCAGGCTGCGGCGAAGCCTGTCATATCACCAATCACACCACCACCCAATGCAACAAGAGTGGTCTTGCGGTCAGCAGAATTTTCTAACAGGCCATCAAAAATCTTTTGCAAAACTTCCCATGTTTTAAATTCTTCGCCATCAGGTAAAACAATGAGCTTCACTTTTTGGCCAATGCCCTCTAAGGATTTAACCACCTTATCAGCATATAAAGGAGCCACTGTTTCATTCGTGACCACCGCCGTCAAAGTACCTTTGATATGTTTTTTGTATAAGTCCGCTTGATCAAGTAGATGAGCTCCAATATGAATCGGATAACTGCGCTCACCTAAATCTAATTGAAGAGTGTTCATGTTGATAATTCAAATTGCATCATTAGTGTGTTCACCAACTGAGTGACGCTGGGCTTTCCAGTATCAATCACATGATGGGCGGTTTCTCTGTATAAAGGATCACGAATCGCAAAAAGCTTTTCAAGAGTGCCCCTAGGGTCATCGTTGTTCAGCAATGGCCTTCCCTTGTCGTTTCGAGTTCTTAACCAAAGCTCATGAGGTGTTGCGCGTAAATAAACAACCACGCCTCGTTGATGTAAATGTTGCCGATTTTCAGGCAACAAAACAGCACCGCCACCAGTTGCCAAAACCAAATTCTTTTCTTGGGTTAACTCATCAATGACCTGGGCCTCTCGCTTACGAAATCCTTCCTCACCCTCCATTTCAAAAATGGTGGGTATACGAACACCGCAACGAGCCTCAATCTCATGATCAGAGTCAACAAACCGTCTTCCTAATTTTTTAGCCAAGAGACGGCCCACGGTGGTTTTACCGGCGCCCATCACCCCTACTAAAAAGATATTTTCTGGAAAACTGTTCATACATGAGATTCTACTGAGGCTTTTGACCAGAAACCAAAGTTGGCGTTAAAAATATTAATAACTCGGTTTTATCTTTGTATTTGGACTCTTGCCTAAACAACATCCCCAAAATTGGAATAGAGCCCAAAAATGGCACCTTGGCATCATCTTTTCGCTCCATCTCCTGAAAAATTCCACCCAAAATGACAGTTCCACCACTCTCAACTAACACTTGGGTCTTCACGTGTTTGGTGTCAATGGCAAAACCCTGCTCTGTTTTTAAACCAACGCTGTCCTTATTGATATCCACCTCTAGAACAATCATTTGGTTTTTCTGAATTCTGGGTTTGACCTCTAAGCGCAGATTAGCTTTTCTAAATTGAACCTTGGTAGCCCCCTGCCCGGCGGATGACTGATAGGGTAATTCTGTGCCCTGCTCAATCAATGCTTGGCTATTTTCAGCAGCCAATACACGAGGGTTAGAAATGATGTCCCCTAAACCACTCGACTCAAGGGCAGATAACTCCATATGCAAGGCTTGAGTTGCTTGCTTTCCTAATAAGCTGACAGCTGCAGTACCCGCAGTAAAGCCATTAAGGCCTGAGGCTGGTAACTGACTGGCCATCTTCATCTGCCCAGATGCATCTTGATAACC
>CALKUJ010000260.1 GCA_937996825.1 uncultured Polynucleobacter sp.
GGTTACGGTCAAACGGCATACCGAAATGCTCTAACTCATAAACAACTTTTGGAGCTTCACGACACATGAACTCGATCGCATCTTGGTCACCCAACCAGTCAGAACCTTTGACTGTGTCAAAGAAGTGGTAGTGCCAATTGTCGTCACTCATGTTACCCAATGAAGCACCGATACCGCCCTGCGCTGCCACTGTGTGTGAACGTGTTGGGAAAACCTTTGATAAAACTGCAACGTTCAGGCCAGCTTCAGCCAATTGCAATGAAGCTCGCATACCGGCACCGCCGGCGCCAACGATAACAACGTCAAAACGACGTGTAGGTAATGCTGTCTTGATGGCAGCCATGCGTTACACCCTCCAAAGGATTTGAGCGGTATAGCCGAAACAAGCAATCAGCCATAACGCGGTTAATACGTGCAGTGTCAAACGAATGCTCACTGGTTTGATGTAGTCCATCCAGATATCGCGAACACCAATCCATGCGTGATACAACAAGCTCATGATGGCGAGCAATGTGATCAACTTCATGATCTGGTTGGCGAACAAGCCAGACCAAGATTCATAAGTTGCATCACCTAACAAAAATGACACCAACAAAATTAAAGTGAAGATGATCAAGATGACGGCTGTCACACGTTGCAACAACCAGTCTTTAAGGCCGTAATGAGCACCGACAACGATGCGCTTTGGTCCGATATTGTTATTAGCCATGTGGATTCCTTAAAACAAACCAAATAGCTTGGCAGCACAAACAGCTGTCAAACTCAAACTAACCACTAGAACACCAACAGCTGATTTAGCAGCTGAGTACTTATCAATACCCTTGTGAAGATCAAGCATCAAGAAACGAATGCCAGCACAGAAGTGATGAAGGTATGACCAAATCAATGCCAAAACGATCAATTTGATGATCGGGTGAGACATCACCGATTTAAAGGTTTCGAAGCTGATCTCTGATGTGATGCTTTTATCTAAAAGATAAAGCACAAAAGGAATCAAGATGAACATCAATAAGCCGCTCACGCGATGCAAGATGGAAACTTTTCCAGCCCAAGGTAGGCGGTATTTCATTAAGTCAAAAACATGAATATTTCTAAATTCTGGCATTTCAAACCCCTAATTATTTTTTGCTGTGCTGCAAAACAAATGATTTTATCGCTTAATTAACTTTCTTAAGTCTGACTTTTCAAAAAAAACTGCTGCTAAATCCAAAAAATATTAAAAACTGCCTACATCGTTAATTTAATTCATTTAAATAATGATGACTTGCGGTCAAATACACGGCCTTGCGAACCTCGACTGGACGCTCTCCGTAGGTGTATGACACACGCTCCACCGCCAATAGTGGAGTATTTTGCTCAACTCCTAAGTGCTTGGCGGATAGATCATCAGCGGCCACCGCTCTGAGGCGTTCTGTGGCTCGTACCATGTGGGTTCCAAACTCAGTTTCAAACAAGGCATACATCGGTCCCCGCCATTCAACTAAGCGCTCAACGCTCAAGCCCTTGAATGTTGTGCCGGGCAACCAAATCTCTTCGTAAACCGTGGCCTCACCTGAAAAATACAAAATACGCTCGATCTGAATCACGGCATCCCCGGACTTCAGATCCAATAAACGAGCGATTTCAGCAGGCGCTCTTAAGCGCTTGCAGTCCAAAATGGTGCTTTTAGGGTAATGAGGCTCTCCATTATCGGGAACCAGCCTCAAAAATCTGAAGTGAACGCGATCTTCATGGTGAGTGGCAACAAATGTGCCCTTGCCTTGCCTTCTGACCAATAAATTTTCATTGGCTAGCTCGTCAATGGCCTTGCGAACCGTGCCCTGACTGACCTTAAATCTAGCCGCCAAGTCATTTTCACTGGGAATGGCTTCACCAGGCTTCCACTCCCCAGCCTGCAAGCTTCCCAGAATCAGCGCCTTGATTTGCTGATAAAGCGGGCTAAAAGTTGCAATTGTTTCGGTCATGACCGTTATTTCATCACAATCAGGGGGTTTTAGTCTATAGACTTATGTCTTATATAAGACTATTTGACAGAAATAGTCATAAAGTCCTAAACTTTGTAGGTTTAGCGTCAGAACCAAGGCGCAATATCACTTTTTTTAATTTAAGCTCGGAGCATACTCATGGCAAAAGCACCATTGCGCGTCGCAGTTACTGGCGCAGCCGGCCAAATTGGCTATTCATTACTATTCCGCATCGCCAATGGCGACATGTTGGGTAAAGACCAACCGGTGATTTTGCAGTTGTTAGAAATCCCTGATGAAAAAGCGCAAAAGGCCCTTTCAGGCGTGATGATGGAGATCGATGACTGCGCATTCCCATTGCTAGCAGGCATGACAGCTCACAGCGATCCAATGACAGCATTCAAAGACATCGACTACGCAGTTCTAGTAGGTGCTCGTCCTCGCGGTCCTGGTATGGAGCGTAAAGACCTTTTGTCAGCTAACGCACAAATTTTCACAGCTCAAGGTAAAGCCTTGAACGCAGTAGCTAAGCGCACTGTTAAGACATTGGTGGTTGGTAACCCAGCGAATACCAATGCTTATATCGCCATGAAGTCTGCGCCAGATCTACCAGCAAAGAACTTCACAGCGATGTTACGTTTGGACCACAACCGTGCTTTGTCACAAATCGCCGCTAAGACTGGTAAAGCAGTGGCTGATATCGAGAAATTGATCGTATGGGGTAACCACAGCCCAACGATGTACCCTGACTATCGCTTTGCAACCATCGGCGGTCAATCAGTGAAGCAAATGATCAATGACGAAGAGTGGAACAAGAACACATTCTTGCCAACAGTTGGTAAGCGTGGCGCAGCGATCATTGATGCACGTGGTTTGTCTTCAGCAGCTTCTGCTGCTAACGCTGCCATCGATCACATCCATGATTGGCATTGCGGTACAAATGGTAAGTGGGTCACGATGGGTATTCCATCAGATGGTTCATACGACATTCCTAAGGATGTGATGTATGGCTTCCCAGTGACTTGCGAAAACGGCGAGTACAAGATTGTTCAAGGTTTAGAAATTGATGCCTTCTCACGTGAGCGCATGAATTTCACATTGAATGAATTGACTGAAGAGCAAGAAGGAGTGAAGCATTTGCTCTAAGCAAACGCTCTAGTCATGCAACCTAGTCAAGTGTTGTTCCAAGGTGAGGCCCTTCCGAGGGCCTTACCTGTTTGTGATCACTACGCAGGCACTGAAGTTCGCATGCGCAAGGCCCTGGCCTTGCAAGCAGAATTAGGTCCAGTCTTCGACATCACTTTTGATTGTGAAGATGGCGCCCCCGTTGGCAAGGAAGCAGAACATGCGCAACTGGTTGCCGACATTCTTTTAAGTTCAGACAATCGTTTCAATCGCGTTGGCGTCAGAATTCATGATCCAAGCCATCCTTGCTGGAAAGCAGATGTTGCAACGTTGATTGCACAAGCTGGCAAGAAAATCGCTTTTGTGATGATTCCGAAAGTGGTTTCTGCAACGCAAACACAAAGCATCATTGATGAAATCAATCATGTTGCTAAAACTGCCAATATTGGCCGAGTGATTCCGATTCAAGTCTTGATTGAAACTCATGGCGCATTGCATGAAGTGCATGAGATTGCTGCTTTGGATCAAGTGGAGTCTTTGAGTTTTGGTTTGATGGATTTTGTTTCCGCTCACCATGGCGCGATCCCTGGCAGTGCCATGGATCGAGGTCAGTTCGATCATCCTTTGGTTGCACGTGCGATGTTAGAGATTTCTGCGGCTTGTCATGCCCACGGCAAAGTCGCTTCTCATAACGTTTGCACCAACATCAATGATCTAGCCATCATTGAATCCGATACTTTGCGTGCCAAGAATGAATTTGGCTTCACACGCAAGTGGAGTATTCATCCGAATCAGATTCCTGTGATCGTGAAGACTTTATCGCCCTCACCGAGTGAGATTGAAGAAGCCTGTGCGATTCTTTTAGCTGCTCAAGCAGCCCAATGGGGTCCGATACAACATGAAGGCAAACTTCATGATCGTGCCAGCTATAGATATTTTTGGACTATTTTGCAAAAAGCTCATTTAACTGGTCACACCATTCCAGCTAAAGCTAAGCAGTTACTCTAAGACTTAGATAAAAATATAGTTGCTCGGTTTGCACCATCGGGTCATGTTTTGCTTAGAATGTCTTTATGTCTAGTTACCGCCCAAAAAATTCCTCACGCATTTCTCCTGAAGCAGAACGCTTGGTTTCTGATGCGCTGTCATTGGCAGCGTCTGGTAGTCGTGTAGAAGATATTTTTTGGGAAACCAAATTACTCGATCGTTTATTGCGTTTATTACACGCGCAAAATCAAAATGCGATTGAGAGCGCTTTAGATCAAACACTGAAAATCAATCCTATTGCTTTTGATTCTTTGGCTGAGAATGCTGAAACATTGGCCGAGTCCCTCACCCTAGAACAAGACGGTAAGAGCTGGGATGTGGTTTTGATTGCGATTCCAATCATCGCAAGAACTCGCTACAGCATTCCATCAGGCAAGCTGAGCTCAGAATCAATCGCAGCCACAGGCAATTTATTACACGATCAAATTGTGGCGCAAGATGCTTTGATTGCATTGGTGCCTTGGCTTTACAGCATTGATCAAATGCCTCACTCTCATTGCCAAACGCGCTTATTGCTTGAGAAATTAGCATCAGCTGCCGTGAATGCCGGAGAAATCAAATTAGAGTTGCGAGACATGCCTGAAACGATTCCTGTTTTGGCTGATCCACGCTATATCGTGGGTGCAGTGGCCGCTCCATCAGGCGGCCCTATTTTCAGATGGCAAGAAGATGCTCCGCGACGTCAAGAGCGCAGCGTTTGTTTGCAGAATTGGCAAACAGGTATGCAAGACACAATTGCCGCCATCATGCCTGGTTGCGAATTCGAGCTATCTCTACCAGAGGCTTATTTCACGAATTGTCGTGAAGCAGATCGCAAGATCAGGCCTTTGAGTATTTTGGCAGCGGTCAATTATCTTGAGTCGATGTTAAGCGTTGAGCCTGCTGGCTTGTCTTGCATCATCGCAGGATTCGGCGAAGAGCAATGCGATGAATACAGAATCTCTTTTGCTCTCAAAGGTTCGAAAGAAATGCTCTATGGTGTGGTTTGGCCTTTGTACGATCGCGAGAGTGTTGCCAATGATTCAATCAATGATATTTCGATTGAAGACAGCCCTATTCGAGAAATCTACGACACAATCAAAAGCTCAGGGGTTGAGGATCAGCTAAGACACGCGGAGTTATTCAGCCCTGAGATGTGTGAGGATTGTGGCGTACCAATGTTCGTCGATCGCGCCGGTGAAATTGTTCATGCCGAGATGCCTGATGACACACCGAGTCAGCAACCTTTGTTTCACTAAAAAAATTCCATGAAACATTCAAAAATCAGTATTTCAAAATTACGCAAGAACCTTAAGGAGATCATTGAACAATTAAGGTCATCCCCTCTTGCCGTTTACAGCTCTGAAAGACCTGTTGCATATATCTTTTCAGCAAAAAGTTATGAAGCCCTTATTGAGAAACTGGACGACGCTGATTTAACTGAGCTAGCTAAAAGTCGATTGCACGGCGAAAGAGTACGGGTTGATTTAAGTACTCTTTGAGCAGGGTTCGAAGCAGAACAAACTTAAATCAGTTATCCAACTTAACCCACACCTCATTGCGTCGCCAGAATGGCAGCGTCCATGGTGGGTTGTAACGTGAGAGTTGCACTGAACCAGAACTCTTTAAGCCGTTCTTAGCCATCCAGTCGTTCAAACGAGTGGTTTGTGCAGCCAACTTCTCTTCATCCACCCAACCACTGAAGGTCACAACTGCCAACTGCTGAGCAGGCATCTGCTTGATGATGACATTCGGATTCTTAGGTTTTGGCAGCGTGTCCATGGTGAACTTACTCGGCATCACAAAGGCCATTTTCCATGCACCACCACTGCCCTCCATGGTAACGGGCGCCGTCATGGCAATCTTTGATGATGTGTCCACTTCCATGGTCACGGGTGCAGTCATAGCAATTTTTTCTGACTGCTTTTTCACCGGATCTTCATTGTTACCAAAGATGAAGTCAGCTATCTGACGAAATCCTTTGTTGGATGCTTCGCTCAAAGTACCAGTGACCGATACTTCTGCAATGATCATGGGCTGATAGCGACGAACCTCAAAGTTCTCTTCTTTTTTGATGACCTCATAACGCGGCTCTTCATTGGCCATAGCACCACCCATGAACACAGATAGGGTCATAAAACCCAGGAATACCTTTGATGCTTGTTTTATCAACATTCAGATCACTGCTCTTTTCTGCGGAACACAGGTTTTGCATCAGTACTTTCTTTAGGGGCAAACTTATAACCTTCGTAGTCAAAGTCTTTTAAATCAGCAGCCTTATCAATTTTGTTATCAATGATGAAACGAGTCATCAGACCTCTGGCGCGTTTAGCGTAGAAAGAAACAATCTTGTATTTGCCCGCTTTTTCATCCTGAAAGACAGGGGCCACAATCGGGAAGCCCAATTTATCTGCTTTAACAGATTTGAAATATTCGTCAGAAGCCAAGTTGATCAGAGTTTTAGATTTTTGTTGCTCTAGCTCTTCTTTTAAAGCCAAGGTGATTTTGTCACCCCAAAAAGCATAGAGATCCTTACCAACTGTGTTTTTAAATGCGGTGCCCATTTCTAAGCGATATGGCTGCATCAAGTCCAAAGGTTTTAAAACTCCATAGAGACCAGAGAGAACTCTGACATGTTCTTGGGTGTAATCCAGTGCCTTAGCATTCAAAGATGCAGCGTCAAGACCTTCATAAACATCACCATTGAAGGCCAAGATCGCTTGTTTGCTGTTTTTAGCTGTGAATTTTTTAGACCATTCACCAAAACGAGCCACGTTCAAAGCAGCTAATTTATCGGATAAGTCCATGAGCTCAGCAACTTCTTGTAATGACAATTTCTTTAGATCTGCTACCAATTTGGCTGATTCATTGATAAAAATTGGCAAGGTATGCTTGTCCGTCGAAGGCGGCGTGTCATAGTCCAAACTTTTTGCGGGCGAAAGTACGATCAACATGGCAGAATATTCAAATTAAATGAATCTAAATAATACTGCTTTGAGACAAATACCGCTTCCTACTCGCTTACCCAAAGTTGGCACCACTATTTTCACGGTGATGTCGGCCCTTGCCAATGAACATAAAGCCATTAATTTGGGACAAGGTTTTCCAGATTTTGATTGCGATCCAGCTTTGCCAGAAGCTGTTTATCAAGCCATGCGCGCAGGTCATAATCAATACCCACCCATGGCAGGTATTGCACCCTTGCGCGAAGCGGTCAGTCACAAGATAAAGGCTTTGTACGGTCATCACTACGATCCTGCCACTGAGATCACGATCACAGCTGGAGGCACCCAAGGTATTTTCACGGTGATTGCCTGTGCGATCAATCCAGGCGATGAAGTGATCGTGATTGAGCCTGTTTACGACTCTTACATCCCATCAATTGATACAGTGGGCGGCACAGCAGTGCCAGTTCAATTGACGGTCAAGAGAAATGAGGCTGGCGATATCACTGGCTATGAGATCCCGTGGGATGCCATGGCAAAAGCCATCACGCCTCGCACCAAAATGATCATGATCAACTCTCCTCACAACCCAACAGGGATGGTGTGGCAATCAGCTGATATTGATCGCCTGGCTGATTTGGTTCGCGATACAGATATTTTGATTTGCAGTGATGAGGTCTATGAACACATGGTCTTTGATGGCAAAGACCATCAAAGTGTGGCCCGACATCCTGAATTAGCTCAACGCAGTTTTCTTATTTCTAGCTTTGGTAAAACTTATCACGTTACGGGCTGGAAAGTAGGTTATGTAGCAGCCCCACCTATGTTGACAAAAGAGTTTCGTAAAGTTCATCAATTCAATGTCTTTACAGTCAATACACCCATGCAATACGGTTTGGCGTCCTACCTTTCCAACGCGGATCATTATTTAAATCTCCCAGCCTTTTACCAAGCTAAGCGAGATTTTTTTAGGGCAGGATTGAGCAAAACGAAATTCAAAGTTCCGTGCCGGGTGGAAGTGCATTGCCCGGACAGCATGGTCGGCAGCGGGCCGAATACGTTCACTGAAGACACTTATCATTATCCGCTCCAGGA
>CALKUJ010000261.1 GCA_937996825.1 uncultured Polynucleobacter sp.
TCTCAAAGTCCGCAAGGACTTGAGGTAATCCTCGCGCAGGGAAGCTTGGTCTTACAACGAGGCGCTTGATTCATTAGCGCATTCACTCGTTTCAAAATCAGCCGACCTGCCATAACGTTAAAAGGAAAACGTCATGGCAAACCATTCGCCATTCTTGAAAGCAACCCGCGTTCACGCGGCTGTTGCACTTTGTATTGCATCTTGTGCGTCCGCCTGGGCGCAGCAAAACCCCACTGAAATCACTGTCACGGACACGTTACCCGTACGTGTATCTGGCTTTGGTGATGTCCCAGCGCAAGAGCTGCCTTTTTCCACCACAACCATCACCAACGCCACACTGCAAGACGTCGGCGCACAACGCGTTTCAGACGCATTGCATTTGGATGCGTCCGTCAGCGACAGCTACAACTCCCCCGCCTACTGGGACATGTTGAGCGTGCGCGGCTTCACACTCGACAACCGCTACAACTACCGCCGCGAAGGCTTGCCCATCAGCGCTGAAACCATGATTCCCATGGACAACAAAGAGCGCATTGAATTACTCAAAGGCACCAGTGGCATTCAAGCTGGCACCAGCTCGCCCGGTGGATTGGTCAACTACGTCGTCAAGCGCGCGCCCACCCAAGCGGATCAACCAATCCGCAACATCACCCTGAGCTATGGACAAGGCGACAACCGTTCCGTTGCAGCCGACCTAGGCGGACGTTTTGGCGAAGTGGCTGAGTTTGGTTATCGCTTCAACGTAGCCCACGAAGACCTCAACCCCTACATTCGTGACACACAAGGTCATCGTGACTTGGTTGCACTGGCGATGGATTGGCGCTTGAAGCCAGGCACGGTCATTGACTTTGAATTTGAGCAATCACACCGTGAACAAATTGGCATCAACGGCTACAGCTTGCTGGGTGGCGTGTTGCCTGCACCTGTCGATCCACGCATTAACTTGACTCGACAACCTTGGAGTCAACCCGGCGTATTTGATGCCATGACGGGCTCTGTGCGTTTACGCCAAGAACTCGATGCGGGGTGGCGATGGACTACGCAATATGGTGCACAGCGTTTAAGAACGGATGATCGTCTTACTTTTGGATTTGGCCCAAATACAACCAATATTCCGAATGGTTTGAGCTACAACAGCAACGGTGACTACGACTTGTACGACTATCGCAGCGAAAACGAGCGCCGCTTGGTTGATGTGTTGCAAACCGAGCTATCCGGTCAAATGAATACTGGTGCAGTGATTCATGACCTCACATTGGGCCTGCAACGACAGCGGCAAATGGATCGTCTTTCCCCCATGCAAGCCTATAACTGGGTTGCAACTGCCAATGTTTCTGGTGGTGTTTATGGCTCAGCAGACCCACATCTGGCGTATTCGAATACAAATCGAAGTGACTACAGCACCGAACTCTCCGTCAAAGACAAAGTACAGATTTCAAACAGGACAAATCTTTGGTTAGGCTTGCGTCATGTGGAATACAACCGCAGCAGCGTTCAAAATGAGCCTGCTGGCACGAATCCCGTTCAATACAGTGGAGACATGAATCTGCCTTGGGTTGGGCTCTCAACAACATTGACTGGTTTGAACATTTACGGCTCGCACGGGCACGGCATCGAACAGTTCGTTGTTCCCAACTCCGCATCCTTTAACACCCCAGGGCAACAATTAGGCGTTGGTAGAAGTCGCCAATCAGAGCTAGGCATAAAGAGCGCTACAAGCTCTGCTACGCAATGGCATACCACGCTATTTCGCATTGACCGTCCTTTGTCTTACGACGTCTACGACCCAATCAGTTATGCAAGCACACGTTACCTAGACGGCAAACAAACACACAAGGGTCTCGAACTCGGTGTGAACTGGACACAGCATCAATGGAAATTCGGAACCACGGCTCAGTGGCTAAATGCTGAAATTTCTGACGTGACACAAAACCCAAGCCTCGTGGGCACAACACCACTGAACGTCCCCCAGTTTGTCATGCGCGGCATGGTCGAATACCGCTATGCCAACGTACCGGGGTTGCGCACGGGGTTGCGCGTGTCACACGAGGGGGAACGTAATGTCACGGAAGACGGTAGCGTAAAGCTTCCGACATGGACAACACTTGATGCGACGGCGCACTACGACACCAAAGTAAACAACATCGCATCGACGTGGACACTCGGAATAGACAACCTAGCCGACAAACGCTACTGGCGAGAGTCCCCCAAACAATTCGGTCACTACTACCTCTACCCCGGCGCCCCACGAACCATAAGGGCTAGCGTCCAATTTCGCCTCTAAAGATGCAGTAAAGTCCTACGGATGAGCAGGAAGTCTAGGTTTTTTCGAGTTTCACGCACACAAATCGCTGCAGCGATTTGTGTAGCGGGCACTTCAACCGCTTGGGCTGACGGCAATCTAGACGAGATCATCATCACGGCCGAGCCCCCTGTTCGGGTGTCAGGCTTTGATGGTGCATCACCCCGAGAGCTCCCGTTAAGCGTCACGACCATCGGCAACGCCACCTTGCGTGACATCGGTGCGCAACGCGTGACCGATGCATTGCACCTCGACGCCTCGGTGAGCGACAGCTACAACCTCCCCGCTTATTGGGACAAGCTCAGCGTGCGCGGTTTCGCACTCGACAACCGTTACAACTACCACCGCGAAGGTCTGCCTATTTCGGCAGAAACCATCATCCCGATGGACAACAAAGAGCGCATTGAGTTGCTCAAAGGCACGAGCGGTATTCAATCGGGCACCAGCTCACCGGGTGGCTTGGTGAACTACGTGATCAAGCGCGCGCCCAACACCGCTGAAAAAACCATTCGTGACGTGACCCTGGGTTATGGCCCTGGCGATAACCGCCTCGTCGCTGCCGATTTGGGTGGGCGCTTTGGCGAAGCTGCCGCGTTTGGCTACCGCTTCAACGTGGCCCACGAAGACCTGAACCCCTACATTCGTGACACGCAAGGTCATCGGGACTTGGTCGCCCTCGCCATGGATTGGCGTGTCAATGCACGCACACGCCTGGAGTGGGAGTTTGAGCAAAGCCACCACGAACAAATCGGTGTGAACTTTTACAGCTTGCAAGGCCCCGGTACTCAAGCGCTGCCCGCCCCCGTGGATGGCACACGCAACATCACTAGACAACCTGGCTCTCAGCCCGGTGTGTTTGATGGACTGACGGGCACGATGGGGATCAAGCACCAGCTAGACAACGGGTGGGTGTGGCACACGCAATACGGCACACAACGCCTTCGTGCGGATGATCGTTTGTTTTACGCATCAGGATGCGCCACAGCGCCAACCAACCGTTTTTGTGCGAACGGTGACTTTCAGCTGCATGACTACCGCAGCGAGAACGAACATCGAACGAGCGAAGCCATTCAAACCGAGCTGCGTGGACAAATGCAACTGGGTGGACTTGAGCACAGCGTGAAGCTCAGCCTCATGCGACAGCGCCAAATCAACGACATGCCGTATTCGTATTCCGACAATTTGGTTGGTACGACCAACGTGAACGGCGGTTTGACATCCACCCCCACGGTCAGCATTGATCGACAAACCAATGCCAGCGAATACGCCAACGAGATTGGCGTGAATGACCGGGTACGTTTGACTGAGCAGACCCATGCATGGTTAGGCTTGCGTCACACACAGATCAACCGCCAAAGCGCGCAAACCGATGGCACAGCCCACGTGCAAGACATGCGCAATGTCAGCACACCTTGGCTGGCCTTGAGCCACCAGATCACGCCGCAACATTTGGTGTACGCAAGCTATGGCAAAGGTTTGGAGACACAAATCACGCCGCAAAGAAACACCTACACCAATGCAGGCCAACCACTGCCTGCGTTACGCAGCACACAACGAGAGGTAGGCATCAAAGGACAAGGCGAGCACAGCCAATGGCAAGCCACATGGTTTGACATCGTGCGCCCCGCTGTTTCCGACTCAGGCGTGTGCGACACCACCATCGGCAGCTGCACGCGACAGATAGATGGTCAAGCCCATCACCAAGGTTTAGAACTCAGTGCGCAAAACACCCTCGCCCAATGGTCTTTAGGTGGCAGCGCGACTTGGTTGGATGCCAAGCGTGAAAACGCCAGCGTTGAAACTTCGTTGAATGGGCAACGCGTCATCAACGTGCCCAAGTACATCTTGCGCGGCATGGCCGAATACCGCTCAACGCACGTGGTGGGCCTACGCTCAGGCCTGCGCTTGTCACACGAAGGCCAGCGCAACGTGACAGAAAACGGCGACATCATGCTGCCCGCATGGACCACCCTTGACGCGACCACCCATTACGACACCAAGGTGAACAACGTCTCGTCCACATGGTCGCTGGCCATTCAAAACGTGGCCAACAAGCACTATTGGCGTGAGTCACCCAAGCAGTACGGGCAATACTTCCTCAACCCAGGAGCCCCGCGCACGCTTCGTGCTACTGTTGCATTCCATCTTTGAAAAAGCACCCGCCGCACAAATTTGAAACGAGGCCGATTTCAGCCTGATTTTTTTGCTTTGCTGTCGGTCTTCGCAGGGCGTTGTAGGTAGTGCTGCAGCAAGACATGCACGGCAAAGTACGTTAGTTGGTTGTGAGCTCGTCTTCGGTGTGCGCCACAGCACGGTTTCGTCCCTGATGCTTTGCACTATAAAGCGCAGCATCAGCATGCTGAAGGGTTTTGAGTAAAGTTTGCCCCGGGGCACGGGCGCATAGCCCAACCGAAATCGTCACCGTGACGCGAGGCCCATCTGACACCTGCAGTGGCTCGGCTGCCCAGCGACTGACAAGCTCCTGGGCCAACTGCAGGGCTTGAGCATGGTTGCATTCACGAAGCAAGACGCAGAACTCCTCGCCCCCAAAACGGCAGGCAATGTCGTCAGTGCGAAATACACTTTGAATTAGCCTAGCTGCATGCACTAGCACACGGTCCCCACCCAAGTGGCCATGGTTGTCATTGATCGACTTAAAGTGGTCAATGTCAATCATCAAGATTGAGAAGCCCTCCCCCTGCGCTTCGAGCTTATCGGCTTGCTCGAAAAAAGCGCGACGATTAAAAAGACCAGTCAAAGGGTCACGACGCGCTCGCTCAGCAATCTCATTTTTTTGCTCATCGTGCACCACGGCATACAAACTCATGGTGGAGCACACAACAAACAGGGCTCCCACAATCAGCATTGACTGGTGACCGCCAGATAAAGACGCTGGGCCAACAGGGACATTGGGATTAATTAGCACGGCGACTGCACGCAACAGATAAGCCACCCCCATAAACCCCATACTGCAGGCAAAAACATGAGCAGCAAATGGCACAGGCCGGGGTGAATGTGTATAAACCACCCTGACGGTGTAGAGCATCACCACAGCCATGGAGGTGCACACGCCGACCATGGCAAACGCGATTGAGTAACTCCATGCGGTATGCAACAGCAAGCCTAGTAAGCCAACGACCAAGGCCAGCACCACGACCGAATACTGCACCTTGACTCTGTAAAAGCGTGCAGGGGCTACCAGCCCCAGAGTCCCCCCCGCCATCAAACAGATGTTGGCCATAAACACGCCCCAAAAGGGATGCAAGAGACCGCGTAAGAAAATGAGAATAAGGCTAATCCCGACAAAGGTGATGCCAATGGACCAAGTCTTGAGCCCGTAATCGCGTTCGGTGATGGGCCCCGGGAACGTCCAGCTGATGAATGCCATTAACAGCGACAAAATTCCGATAGAAAAAATTAGCGTGCTTGAATCAAGTTGCATCTGAACTCCAATGGTGAGCCACCACACGATCACGGCCTTCAGATTTCGCGCGATAAAGAGCCTGATCACATCGCTTGACGATATCCTGCACAGAATCCCCGTTTTGTGATGTGGCAACGCCAAATGATGCGGTGACTCGTAAGTCAAGGCTACTTTCACTGAAATTAACGCTGCTCAGAGATTGACGTAGCCGCTCGGCGCAACGAATGGCGTCATCGCTGTCGGTGTGAGGGAGGATGCACATAAACTCCTCGCCCCCCCAGCGCCCAAAGACATCCATCTCGCGCAAGGCTTGTGCCATTGTGTGTGTTAAGCCCTTGAGTACCAGATCGCCCACATCATGACCGTGGTTGTCGTTGATATGCTTGAAGTGATCGATGTCAATCAGTACCACCGAAAACGGCTGCAAGGTGCGGAGGAAGGTTGCAAGTTGCAAATCCAATTGCTCACCAAGGTGCCGTCGGTTGTGAGCTCCCGTAAGCGCATCGCGCCGTGCCTGATCTGCCAGTTGCTGCGACAGAGCGATCTCGCGCTCATGGCTTTCGCGGGTTTCGGCCAGTGCATCATCTAGTGCGAACTTGCTCAGAAAGAACATCCGCGTCAGACGCGCAATGCTGGACGAAGAACCGATCAGCACCACACCGAAAATTGTCACTGCCACGCCGCAAATCATGGCATCCTGCGTAGACAAGAAGCCGCTAGCAAAAAAGATATAGATGATCAGCGAGACCCAACACGGCACCAAGAATGCCAAGTACACGGTGAAGACCACGCTCATGGAGTTAAGCATGATGCCCAAAGCCGCAGTTAACGTGCCGACTTTGAATGTGGTGAGAACATCCAGGGCCCCCGTGTTGAGCACCAACATCGATCCGCCCCACCCCAGTCCGTAGACTGCAGAACTCAACATTCGCCAGTGGAGCGCCTTACGCCACTGAGCGGGGTCGTCTTGCACAGACTGCCAGTGCCGCCCCAGCAATAGTCTGACAGACATGATTGCGAACATGAAGCCCATCCAACCCAGCACTAAGCTGTTCGCCATGTGCCCCCAGTGCATCCACACAACTGTGAGCACGGCTGGAATACCCACCACAGTAGAAGGCCGGTCTCGGGCGGCCATTTCGGTGAGTTGTGCACCTAAAAGTTTGGGGTGTTTAGGGTTAGGCATGCGTGGGGGAAATGCCAGAAATGCTGGTTAACCTGTGAAAAATGGCGGTAATCAAAAGTATAAGGTAGACACTCAGGAGCTAGCCCTCATGCTCGCAAGAATCCTAATCCGGACGTGCTAGAGCCCTAGCAGAACATCCCGAACCTTGCCGAACAATGCATCCGCTAGCAGCGTGTCCTGTCTGCGCGACTTGAGCCCCACCGCACCACCACCAACTAACTGGATCATTTATTCGAGGACCTAAATTAGTCTTGGTATGCTAGCCAAGGATCGATATATGAATTTAGTCAATACCTCAGATACATCTCGAACTGATCACCGCCAACTAAAAATTGCAGATCGACTGCTGCGCGCTATTGCTCAGCACGAGCTAAAGCTCGCCTATCAGCCGGAAATGGACCTTCTCTCGCGCAAGGTAATCTCACTAGAGGCGCTTTGCCGTTGGCAAGACGCAGAGTTAGGCCCAGTCGCTCCTGACGAATTCATTGGGGTTGCAGAGGCCAAGGGCTTGATTGTTCAGATTGGCGAGTACTTGTTACAAAAAGTTTTGGAGGATTTGCCCACACTGCTGCAGCGCTGGCCAGCAGTTAGGGTAGCTATCAATGTGTCTGGCATTGAGCTGGGTTTTCCTGACTTTGCGCATCGAGTCATCAGCCGCATTAAGGCGGTTGACGCTGGGCTTGCGCACCATTTGGAGTTTGAAGTCACAGAGTCGGTGTTTCACTACAACGTACCTCAGGTTCGTGACAACTTGTTGGGCTTGCAGGCTTTGGGAATCCTAGTGGCTATTGATGATTTTGGTTCTGGGCAATCGAGCTTGTCGCGCTTGCACACATTGCCATTTGACAAAATCAAACTCGATCGTAGTTTTGTGCAAGCCCTTGACGATCCAATGGCGCAAGCAATTATTCAGGCAATGGTGCAATTGGCGAACAGTTTTTCGCGCACATTGGTGGCTGAAGGCATAGAGACGCAGAAACAGTTGGAGCAGCTTACAGCGTTGGGGTGCCAGTTGGGGCAAGGTTATTTGCTTTGCCGCCCCTGTGATTTGAAAGAGCTGCCCATTGAATTGTCATAGCAAGTAGTGAAGTACCGCTTCATCAATGAGTTTTGTGATGCCAATAAATGACTTCCGAGCATGAGTCGTCGGCGCAATTGCAGGGATCACGCGGTAGCTCAATCCTTCTTGGTTCGAGTTTGTCTACCGTTGCTTGGGAAATCCACTGTAGCCAATAATT
>CALKUJ010000262.1 GCA_937996825.1 uncultured Polynucleobacter sp.
TCAGTGAGCAACAGGCAAGTTCGAACAGTTCACGCTGGCGTGACCTGTTGCTTGCAGAACACATGGCTCTCAAGACACTGAGAGATGCCAATCTTGCTGCTGCCGAATCATTTATTTACGACCATCAAGGACAACGATTCCTTGAAGTGGAACGCTTTGACCGCGTTGGAACGCTTGGACGTAAAGCTGTGATTTCACTAGCCGCATTTGATGCAGAGTTTGCTGGGTTGGCAAATCAACCTTGGCCTGTCATCACTAAGGCGCTGGCTAAGCAAGGTGTCATCACGCCTGATGCTGCTGAAGTGGCAGAAATACTGTGGGCGTTTGGTGCATTGATCGGCAATTCGGATATGCATAACGGCAACCTCTCGTTCGTATCAGAACACGGTCGTCCCTATGCACTCGCCCCTGCATACGACATGACCCCTATGTCGTTCGCACCAACAAGTAGTGGGCGATTGCCTGATGCCATTCATCCAATAACACTGCACTCGAGTGTCAGGAACGACAGTTGGCGTAGAGCACAAGAGCTCGCAACGAATTACTTGTCTTCGCTACGAACTTCTGATCAATTCAACCTTGAGTTCCAAGTTTGCATTGATGCACTTGCAGCGCATTTGGAGTCTGCAAGCACACAGATCAACAGACTTGCTTAGCAAGCTAAACAGTTGGGAGCTGATAAAGTGAATGTGCCGTCTTAAGCAATGTATGGCTTCGGGACTTCATCACAATTTTTCTTGAAATTTGGTCACATCTACGAGCTTGTATGCAATAACAAGTTCATCCTGAATCGCACGCATGATTGCCCGAACATCACTCCAATTCGAAATGAACTCTTTAAGACGAGGATATGCCTGCTGACGTTCAAATGGTGGCAAATTAAGATCAGCTTCGTGCTCCCACCAATGCCTGTAATCAGCTTGCCATGTTTCGAGGAAGGGGCGCAGCACATCTCGCATTGATCGATGAATCATGGCACCTAGGTGGTTTTCTACCTTAAGCTGCCCAATCGTGCCAACTGGAAAGTTCCGCATGATTTTTCTAGCCTCGCCAAAAAAGGCATAAAGAGAACTGAGGCTCTCTGAAAAGACTTCGCCCGAAAAATCTGTGCAATCGGCATCTTTCGTTTTTCCTGTAAGTGCAACACGCGTTGCGAGCTCTGTATAAAGCTCCCATGCACATTGACGATCTGACTCCTCAAAGTCAGCACCTAGTTTCACAAAACCGATATCAATTGCGAAAGTGCCTTTTTTGATTACTGCCATTTGAACTACCCGTTCTTCGATTTCATTGGTGATGAGTTGTCAATCAATCGACTTGGGGCGCTGACCGCAGCATTAACGGCATTCGTTAAAGATTCAGCAGTTAATTGCTCCCAGAACATATACGAGGCATAGCCTGTGTTTACGTTATGAACGAATCTATCAGGAACCAGAATTTGATTGTTGGTATTTTTAGTATGAGACGGCAGGATGATCCCTAAAAGCCCATGCCCTTTATCTAAAGTCGCCTTAACTTCCCAGTCAACATACTTCCGTTGATAAGTTTGACCGCCAATCAAAAGAACTGTGCAAGACGTTCCTGTGATGTGCTTGTCGCGAATCCGTTGCATCACATACGCAGTGTTATCACTGTCAATTTGGCGCTCAAGGGAATTGTCATAAACAGTTTCCCATGCATCATGGAAAAATCTAGAAAACTCATCGTAGTACCACTGATCACCACCATGGTGATAACTCACAAATATTTTTCGACGCACTTGCTTGTAAAGCGCATTAGCCATCTGCTGCCATGAGTTTCCACCTAGCAATCCATTCATGCATCACCTCCCAAAAAGCATCAATCCAGCGATGACCATACCAAGAATGACTACACCCTTTTGCTTCTCGGATTTGATGGTTTCTGAAATTCGTTCAATAGCAGCGCGGGCCTCTTCTTGATTCGCTCCGCCTAGATTGACTGCTTGATACTCTCTCATCCAGCCTGGTAGTTCTTGAGGCAAAACATCCCAAATGATAGGAACTAATTTCTTGTTAGCACCAATCGCAACGCCCATTTCTTGCATGACCCAATTAGACTCACATGCTGCGCGACTAGCCAGACAAATAACCCAAGTTGATGAGCGCAGACGATCAAGAATTGCTTGCTTCCATTGCTCACCGGGCGCCATTGAAACCGTTGCGAGATAAACATTCAGACCTTCCTGAGACAAATGTCGATGAAGGTATTGAGCGAATGGAAGATCAACATGCGCATGAGAGATAAAAACGTCCATACAGATAACAAATTAAAAATGAGTACTCCATTCCTCACCAAGTGCATGCGCTTGCTGAAGCACCAACTCAACCGCCGCATCTTGCAAATCTGGGGGGTATTTATATTTTCGCAAAATACGCCGCACCATCAAACGCAGACTAGCTCGGACACTTTCACGCTCATTCCAGTCGACCTTCAAATTCTGGCGAAGGTTTTCAGTCAATTCGTGGGCAATCTTTTTCAAGATCTCATCTTGCAGAACGCGCACAGCAGACTCATTGTTTGCAAGCGCATCGTAAAAACGCACCTCATCTTCCGTCAGGCCCAAGGTTTGACTACGAGCAGCTTCTTCGCGGAATTTCTTTGCCATGGTGATCAACTCTTCCATCACCTGCGCAGTTTCAATGCTTCGGTTTTGGTACCGCTGAATCACATTCGCTAGCATGTCCGAGAATTTCTTATCTTGAACCACATTGCTCGAGAAACGACTTTTAATCTC
>CALKUJ010000263.1 GCA_937996825.1 uncultured Polynucleobacter sp.
ATAGTCGCATTGTTATTTATGACAATCAATCTTGTATGTATGCGGTCAGATTGTGGTGGATGCTCAAAGCCGTTGGACATCAGCACATAGAGCTACTTAACGGCGGCTATCAAACATGGTGTCAGTTAGGTTACCCATCAGAACAATCGGAAACCCATAGACGACCCACAGCAGAGACCCCTCTCACCGCATTTAAGAACTTGGTATTAGTGAATGAGGTTGTTGCTAATTTAGAAAGTAAAAAATTCACAATTCTTGATGCGCGATCCAATGATCGCTTTCATGGTCAAAATGAAACTTTGGATCCAGTTGCTGGTCACATACCAGGGGCTCTAAATCGATTCTTTAAAGATAATTTAAAGAGCGATGGCACTTTTAAAAATTCTGATGTTTTGCTTAATGAATTTAAATCATTAATGGGCCAAATCCCCAGCGAAAAAATTGTGCATCAATGTGGCTCAGGCATCACTGCATGCCACAACATGTTTGCCATGGAATTGGCAGGCTTATTGGGCTCTTCTATTTACGCTGGTAGCTGGAGCGAATGGTCGGCAGATTCAAGCAGACCAGTTGAGCAGTAATTCAATAGGTTGTTTAGTGCCCGTGAGATAAATGACTGATTTCTGAAATCAGTAACACAATTCCAACACCCAAAATTATCAAAGACAATTGCTCAATAGACTCTTTTAGCTTGGGTCTTCTGTGCATTTGTGGCATCAAGTCACTCACAGCGATATAAATAAAACTACTCGAAGCCAAAACAATCACATACGGAATCAATGATTCCGCACGATCTAAAAAGAAATATCCCAACACACCGCCCACCACAGCCATCATGCTTGAAATGAAGTTATAGAAAAGGGCTCTGGCTTTTGCGAAGCCGGCATTCAAAAGAACTATGAAATCACCCACCTCTTGCGGAATCTCATGCAAAGCAATTGCCACGGCTGTTAAAACGCCAATTTGAGGATCTACTAAAAATGCAGCGGCAATCAAAATGCCATCAGCAAAATTATGCAGGCCATCACCTAACAAAATCACCCAACCACTTCTGCCCGCTGATTCAGCGTCATGGCCATGATGATGACCATGCCCATCATGCTCATGATGGTGGCTATGGCGCAAGAGCGCTGCTTTTTCTAAAACAAAGAAGCCCAAGAGGCCCGCAAACAACACCATGAATAACGATGGAATATCTACATCAGGCGTTGTAAATGCCTCAGGCAACGAGTGCAATAAAGCTGTTGCCAATAAAACGCCAACAGATAAACTCACCATCTTATCGACCATACGCGACAAAATGGTGAGCGACAAACTAGCTGCTGCTGTGATACTCAATATTCCAGCTACTGTTGTAGCCAGAATAATCCAAAACAATGTCATACAACTCCTTGTTGCTTCAACCAGGCCAGGCACTTGTCCCAACCATCTTTAGCAGGTCCTTCTCGATAAGTTGCTCGATAGTCTGCATGAAACGCGTGAGGCGCTTCAGGATAAATTTCAAATTTAGCAGCCTGAGCCGCTTTATTATTTTTTGCCGCCTGCAAAGCTTGCTTCATTTGCTCAACAGTCTCTAACGGTATGCCTGTATCAGCCG
>CALKUJ010000264.1 GCA_937996825.1 uncultured Polynucleobacter sp.
TTGTCTGCTGAGGCTGGGTTGGGCTAGGTTGAGCGAAACGGCTGCTTTGCTAAAGCTACCGCGCTCAACAACTTCTACGTAATACGCAAGTTGCTTTAAATCCATAGGTAAAAGACATATCTGATATAGGTTGTATGTAGTTTACCTCTAGGGTTGATTGTTTGACACTCGCAGAAATTAACTTAAATGCGTGGAATAAATATGGATCGCTTCAATTCAAAAGTTGCCATCGTTACAGGGGCTGGATGTGTGGGCTCGGGCTGGGGCAATGGTCGTGCCATGGCCGTTCGTTTGGCACAAGAGGGCGCCAAAGTATTTGCCGTAGATCGAGACCCCGATCGATTGGCAGAAACGCTAGAGCTGGCGGGTGATGTCAAGGGTTCGATTGAAACTTATGCCTGTGATGTAACTAGTGCTGACAGCATTGAAAAAATGGTTCAGGCATGCTTGAACACATTTGGAACGATTGACATCCTGATCAACAACGTGGGTGGGTCTGCTGCAGGCGGGCCAGTGGAGATGAGCGAAGAGGTGTTTGATTCACAAATCAACGTGAACTTAAAGAGCGTTTTCTTAACCTGTAAATATGTGCTGCCAACCATGATTGCCAAAAAGAGCGGTGCCATTGTGAACGTGGCCTCCACCTCGGGCATTCGTTGGACGGGTAGTGCGCAAGTCGCTTATGCGGCTACCAAGGCTGGCGTGATTCAACTTTCCAAAGTTGTGGCTGTGCAACACGCACCCATGGGAATTCGTGTGAACACGGTAGTACCCGGTCAGCTACACACCCCCATGGTGGAGGTGCGTTTGGCAAAGCAGCGAACTGGGGGGGATGTGGATGCGTTGTTGGCCTCGCGAGTCAAACGCATACCGCTGGGATTTATGGGCGATGGTCGTGACACAGCGAACGCAGCATTGTTTTTGGCGAGTGATGAAGCACGCTTCATTACGGGTACTGAAATCATCGTAGACGGCGGTATGACCGCTCGCTGCGATTAAATAAAAAACTAGGAGACAAACCATGAAAAAACGCACACTACTCATCACCCTCGCAGCTGCTTTTGCATCACCAATAGCATTGGCACAACCCACCACAAAACCTTTGCGAATCATTGTTGCTTTTGCAGCTGGTGGCCCCGTCGATGCCATGGCACGAACCATCGCTGAGCCTCTCGGTAAAAGCCTAGGTCGCACCGTGCTGGTAGAGAACAAGCCTGGTGCGAGTGGTGCCATTGGTGCTAACGAGGTTTTGAAGTCCGAAGCCGATGGCAGTGTGGTTTGGTTGACAAGTGTGGGTGCTGCGGCCATCAACCCGTCGCTGTTTCCTAAGTTGTCTTACAACATGCAAAAAGATTTCACACCCGTCTCCTTGGTGGCCAACAATGTGGAAGTGTTTGTGGTTAATGAAAAAAATTCAGCCAAAGATGCTAAAGAGTTCATTGCTAACGCCAAAGCCAAGAAAGAGCCCACCCCCATTGGTTCGTCAGGCAAGGGCAGTATTCCTCATTTGGCCCTCGTGCAACTTGAGCAATCGACAGGCGCTGATTTGTTGCATGTCCCCTTCAATGGCATGGCTCCAGCGTTAAACAACTTGTTAGGTGGTCAGGTCGATGGTTTCTTTGCCGATGTGCCAGCTGTGATGGCACAAATTAAAGGTGGTCGAATTAAAGCACTAGGTATGGCCTCCAAGACCCGTCACCCGTTGCTGCCAGATGTGAAAACGTTTGAAGAGCAAGGCTTCAAAGCGGTGGACACTAACAACTGGTACGGTATGTTTGCGTCTGCCAAAACATCGCCTGATGTAATCAAGCTTTTGAACCGAGCCGTTCAACAAGCCGTTGCAGATCCTGCTGCCAATGCCCGAATGACTCAGTCAGGTGCAGAGCCCAAATCATCTACGCCTGAAGAGCTTGGTGCCATGCTCAAGGCTGATACAGACAAGTGGGCTCAAGTTATCAAATCTCGCAACATCACAGGCGACGAATGAGTACCTATCACATCCGTGTACCTTTGGTGGTGCAAGGCTCTAGGCCAGAGCTCAAAGAAATTGAAGATCGCATTCTTCACGAGCGCGGCCGGATTTCATTGCTCTATCAGGTCTTGCTCAACAGTGCGCCGATTGCCCAAGGGTGGGAAAGCATGTTGACTGCAGTGCGTAACAAAACATCAGTGCCCGCGGATTTGCGTGAGCTGATGATCTTGCGTGTGGCCGTGCTCAACAAGGCCAGCTTTGAGTTTGATGCCCATATCCCTCATGCTCTAAAAGCAGGTGTGTCGGCAGAAAAAATTAACGACATTAAGGTCATGAATTTATCTGCAAGATTCAGTGACGAAGAAAAGCTGATCCTCGCCATGACCGATCACATGACACGTGACATTGAGGTGCCCGCTGAGCTAATGGAAGAGGTGACGCGTCGATATGGGCCA
>CALKUJ010000265.1 GCA_937996825.1 uncultured Polynucleobacter sp.
GGGAGACAAAACCCGATACGAAGACAACGAATACCAATCTTTGGCGCACGCATTTGTGGTTCCTGCGGGCGATCAGCCCAGAACTTTGTGGATACGACTTAAGACAACGAGCACAACGCTCATCAACATTGAAGCATTTACACCAGCAGAAATGCAACGCAGTGAATTTAATTTGCAAATGCGTTGTTTCGCCATCCTGGCCGTGGTGGCTATGTTCATGCTTTTGGTATTGATCAACTGGTTTAACTACCGAGAAACTTTGTACGCCTTTTTTGTGGTCAGGCAGGTCTACTACTTTTTCTACACGGCTTCAGCTTTTGGATTCCATCGCTATTTTTTGTCAGACGTCATGGACGCTGATCAACTCAACTTATTTTTCAGTTGGGTGGTTATTGGCGCCACATTGATTTCCTTTGGATTTGAATACAGATTTCTCCGCGAATACTCACTGCCTCGATGGCCCAAGGTTCTATTTGCTGGTTTGTTCATTGTTTCTTTGTGCGTCTTAGGACTCATGCTGATGGGGCATGAATCTACGGCGCTCAAGCTGAACTTATGGATGAACACTGTGGGTGTATTGATTCTGCTTGTGATTGCTACAGTCTTTATTGACGACCAGAAACTTCAAGCTAACCCAGCGGCTTACTTGCTCAACAAAAAAGTGCTTGTGAGCTATTACCTTCTGATTAATTTGGTTTTAATTTTTTGCTTGTTGCCATTTCTGGGATTCATGAAGGGGAACGAATTTGCAGTGAACGCGCTGGTTTTTTACACACTGTTTTCTAGTTTGTTGATGACCGTTCTGATGCATTTTCGAGCTAACAAAATTCAAGCGGCACGCTATAAGTTTGAGCAAGAATTTATTTTTAGTAAAAAACAAGTGGAGCTTGAAAAAGTCCGAAGAGAAGAGCAGACGCATTTGTTTCACATGCTCATGCATGAGTTGAAAAACCCTCTAGCCATCATCGATATGGCCTTGCTGGCAAAGAATGATTTAGAAAAAACCAGCAGTTATGTCACGCGTGCCGTCAACAACATGAAAGCTATTTTGGAAAGATGCGTCAAGGCGGATAAGCTGACAGAAGGCAATGTTTCCATCAGCAAGAAGAACATCGAAGTCAATCACTTTCTGCGAGACATGCTGAGCACTCAGGGTCAAACTGATGAGCGAGTTTTGTTTCATGGTGTTGGCACTTTGGTGATCAAAACCGACGAGCAGCTCCTTGGAATCATGCTTGGCAACTTGGTAGATAACGCTGTACGTTACGGAGACCAACTGGTGCCCGTGCAAATAAAGACACAAGTCCAGAGTAACAGCGATGGTGTGGAAGGTGTCACGATCACCGTGTCTAACCCGCCAGGGGCAGCTTCTTGGCCTGATGCAGACAAGGTGTTCAAGAAGTACTACCGCAGCACGGGTGCAGAGGCGCAATCAGGCACAGGACTCGGACTGTATTTGGTCCGTGCATTGGCTACCTTGCTCGAAGGAGAATGCCGATACGTGCCAGATGACACACATATAAATTTTGAATTATGGTTACCAAGTTAAACATTGTCGTTGTTGAAGATAACGACGATTTACGTGAGTTGACTTGCCAAGTTCTGTCGCAAGAAGGTCACCACGTTATAGGTCTTTCATGCGCTGAAGAATTGGAAGATATTGCTGGTGGTGAGCCGGCCGACATCTTTTTGATCGATATCAATTTGCCGGGTGAGAGTGGCATTAGCTTATCGAAACGTATTCGTAAAGCTCAACCGTTTGTCGGCATCGTGATCATCTCTGCGCGAACAGACATGGATGACAAAGTGATTGGTTACGACAGTGGTGCAGATTTATATATTCCTAAACCTGTCGTGTTTGCAGAGTTAAGTGCTGCGATCAGAAGCTTCGCTCGACGGCATAAAACAGCACAATTGCAAAAAGCTAGCAACAATCAATCACTGGTTTTGAACAAGCTAGAAGTCACGGGTTCAGAGGGTGTCATCAAGTTAACGGCAACAGAAGCGATACTGTTAACCGCATTTGCCAGAGCACCTGCTGGTAAGTTAGAAACTTGGCAAATCGCTGAAATTTTGGCAGTTCAAGTTGACGAAACCATGAAAGCCAGTATTGCTATGCGCATTGCTCGGCTTCGAAAAAAACTGTCAGATGTAGGAATGAACGGCGTTGTGATTGAGTCGATTCGCAATGTGGGCTATCAAGTCTTGGTACACATTGAAGTAATTTAATACTTTGGTTCGTTTTTGTGATATTTTGTTATAAATAAATTCCGAGAACTAAAAAAATAGAAGCTACCCATCAATGGTTTGGCTTCATGAAAACATCTCGCACTAGGTTCTTCCGCCCTGCTGTTGTAACAGGTGCAGCAATTTCTCTCGGTTTTGTTGCGCATGCGGCAACTCCCAATGTAGATGCAGGTGCCCTACAGCGTCAAACCGAACAGGGTTTGAAGCAGCAAACTCTCCCTCCGGTGCCTAAACGACAAGATGTGGCGCCCACCGCACCCAGCAAACCCGGAGCCGTCACCGTCACTGTGACGGCATTTCAATTTGCAGGAAATACCTTACTCACCAACGACCAACTCGCGCAGGCTGTGGCTTCGTTTTTGAACCGCCCCTTGTCATTCGACGCATTGCAAGAGGCTGCACAGGCTGTATCAAACGCCTATCGCAACGCAGGCTGGGTGGTTCGCGCTTACTTGCCCAAACAAGAGGTGGGCCAGGGCGTGGTCACCATCCAAATCACTGAAGCCAAGATGGGCGACGTCAACGTGCTTAGGCAAACCAACGAGCGTTTGGCGGCTACGCGCTTGGTCGCCACCATCATGGCGGCACAACCCAAAGGCCAAGCGCTCAATGCCAACAACATCGACCGTGCCTTGCTCTTGCTGGACGACTTACCCGGCGTGGCCGTGACGGGTAGCTTGGTTCAAGGCCAGCGTGAAGGTGAAACCGATCTAGCACTCACCGTGACCGATGAAGGGCTCTTGTCAGGCAATGCTTCGCTAGACAACAACGGCTCGCGTTCCACGGGTGCCGATCGCATGAGCGTGAATCTCTCGCTCAATAGTCCTACAGGTTTTGGCGATCAGCTCTCTACCAACTTGCTCAAAACGCAGGGCAGCCAATATGGCCGCGTGGCCTATGGTTTGCCATTGGGTTACAGCGGTTTACGCATGGGGCTGAGCCGCTCATACCTGAGTTATTCCTTGGTGGGTGATTTTGAAGCATTGGCGGCCAAGGGGGCGGCAACTTCTACGGGATTGGATTTGAGCTACCCGCTCTTGCGTAGTCAAATGCAAAACATCACCCTGAACCTCAGCTATAACCAAAAGCGTTTTTTGAACATCGCCAATGCGGTTACTTCTTCTGACTATGGGCTGAACGTCACCAACCTGAGCTTGAACGCCAGCCGATTTGACAGCTTTGGTGGTGGCGGTGTCAACACACTCACTTTGGCAACATCAGAGGGCAAGGTCAACTTAGATAACTCTCCCAACCAAGCCGTCGATGCGGCAGGTCCTCAAACAGCGGGTCATTTTCGTAAATCCAACCTCAGCGTCAGTCGTCAACAAAACTTGACCGCAGACCTGAGCTTGTACCTTGCATCGAGTGCGCAAACAGCCAACAAAAACTTGGACTCTTCCGAAAAAATTTACCTCGGTGGTGTCAATGGCGTGCGTGCCTACCCCACCAGCGAAGGGGGTGGTTCTTTAGGTCAAACCTTCACCATGGAGCTGCGACAGCGTGTGGCCCACTACTGGACTGTCACAGGCTTTTATGACCAAGGTCACGTCAAAGTCAACCACACCAACTACGCCAACACGGGTTTGAATGATTACACGCTCAAAGGCCGTGGTTTGTCTCTGACGTGGCAAGGCTTGAATGGCGTTGACCTCAAAGCCACCGTGGCTCGCCGTTTGAGCACCAACCCCGCACCGAATGCCATCACCGGCATGGACGGTGATGGCACCCTCAAGCGCAACCGTATTTGGTTGAACGCTAACGTAACTTTTTAAGCAGACATGAACCGCATTTTTCGCACGCTGTGGTCTTCCTCCCGCCAATGCTGGCAAGCAGTACCAGAGCACACAAAAGCGGCAGGCAAAGGCAGCAGCAA
>CALKUJ010000266.1 GCA_937996825.1 uncultured Polynucleobacter sp.
TCACCATCTTTAGAACCCTGCGTGTAAAGAGGGCAAAAATCAGTGAGTTTGCCTGGCGCAATCAATACACCACCAGCATGCATACCGACGTTACGAGTCATGCCTTCTAACTGCTGAGCTAACCCAAGTAACTGTTTGACTTCTTCCTCGCGAGACTCTCGCTCAGCCAATAGCTTTTCATCTTTTTTGGCTTGCTCAATCGTGACTTGCTGACCAGGCTTGTTCGGAATTAATTTAGAAATACCATCCACAAATCCGTAGGGTTGCTCTAAGACGCGACCCACATCTCGAATCGCTGCGCGTGCGGCCATCGTGCCAAATGTGGCAATTTGACTCACGGCATCTTTGCCATATTTTTCTTTGACGTAAGCGATCACACGATCGCGACCATGCTGACAGAAGTCAATATCAAAGTCAGGCATGGATACACGCTCAGGGTTCAAGAAGCGCTCGAAGAGCAAGTTGTATCTGAGCGGATCTAGATCGGTAATACCCAAAGAGTAGGCCACCAAAGAACCTGCGCCCGAGCCTCGTCCGGGACCTACTGGCACGCCATTATTTTTTGCCCAGTTAATAAAGTCAGCCACAATCAAAAAGTAACCCGGGAAACCCATCTGAGAAATGGTTCTAGCTTCAAACTTTAAGCGCACCTCATAACTAGGGCGCTGCTTTTCTCTTTCTGCTTCATCAGGATACAAATGCAGCAAATGCTTGGACAAGCCTTCCATGGCTTTTTCCATCAGATAGTCATCCAATGTCATGCCAGCAGGCACTGGAAAATCTGGTAACTGAGGCTTACCCAAGGTCAATGACAAATTACAACGCTTGGCAATCTCCACGCTGTTGGTAATCGCTGCCGGTAAGTCAGCAAACAACTCTTGCATCTCTTCTTGATTTTTAAAGTATTGCTCGGGCGTGAATTTCTTTGCCCGCTTAGGATTGCCGAGCACTTCTCCTTCAGCAATACACACCCTTGCTTCGTGAGCTCTGAAGTCTGTTGGCTTCATGAACTGAATAGAATGCGTTGCCACCACAGGCAACTGAAGTTCATTCGCTAAATGAACAGCCTCATGAAGATGTGCCTCATCCTGAGAATGACCAGCACGTTGAATCTCAATATAAAAAGAACCTTTAAAGTAATTGGCCCATTTTTTTGCAGAAGCCTTCGCTTCAGCGTGCTGACCAGCCAATAAATGCTGGCCAACATCACCCAATCTTGCGCCTGATAGCGCGATCAAACCATCAGCATGCTGCTTGAACCAAGTTGCATCAATTTCTGATCTACCTTTGAATTGATTGGTCAAGGATGCTTTGGTTAACAGCTCGCACAAGTTCAAATAACCTTGGTGATTTTTCACCAATAACTGCAATCTGAATGGTTTATCCCTGTCTTCAGAATTAGTGATCCATACATCACTACCGATAATCGGTTTAATTCCCTCTTTGCGGGCCGCTTGATAGAATTTGACCAAACCAAACACATTACTCAAATCTGTTAAGGCCAATGCACCCATTTGATCTTTAACCGCTGCCGCAATGGCATCATCGATGCGCACAGCCCCATCCACAATCGAATACTCGGAGTGAAGACGCAAATGAACAAAGTTGGTATTTAAAGACATGAGATGATTTTAGCTATGTTCAAAACTCAATACCGCGGTCGCTTCGCACCCTCACCCACAGGAGCTCTCCACGCCGGGTCGCTCGCAACAGCCCTAGGTAGCTGGCTCGACGCCCGGGCACATCAAGGAAAATGGCTTTTGAGGATCGAGGACCTTGATTTACCAAGGTGCGTTCCTGGTGCTGACAAAATCATCATTCAACAACTTTTGAATTGCGGTTTACATTGGGATGAAGAGATTGAATACCAATCCAAACGCATTCATTTTTATGAGTCAGCCTTGAATCAACTAAAAAATGAGAAAAAGGCTTATGGTTGCCGATGCACTCGCAAACAAATTGAAGATCAATTACTGCGCTTGGGAAAAAAGAAAGATCGGCATGGCGAACTGGTCTATCCAGGAAGCTGCCGCAATTTAGGTGATGTCACTGAGCCATGCGCTTGGCGTTTACTGGTCAGCAATCCTGAGATTGAATCATCCGTGGGTGATTTTGTCTTAAGGCGCTCGGACAGAATATTCACTTATCAACTGGCTGTTGTCGTTGATGATCACCTTCAAGGAATCACACACGTCGTCAGAGGTGAAGATTTATTGGATAACACCGCCAGACAAATTTATCTTCAACAACAACTCAATTACGCCCAACCTCATTACCTTCACTTACCTTTGGTGCTTGATGAGAATCAAGAAAAGCTCAGCAAACAAACCAAGGCAACTGCCATTGCTTGCAGCACCCCTGGTGAGGCATTAAAAGCGCTTCATGCAGCGGCAAAACATCTGGGCTTAAATGACTTCAATGGCTCAGATTCAAAAGAAATGGATGAGTCAAAGGTCAATGAATCAACGATCAAGCAATGGCTAGCAAGCGCTGTTGAGCATTACCGAAAAACACGTTTATCAGTTTAGATTGAAACTTATTTTTTAAAGCCACCCAATAAGGCAGCTCTTGGCTTTGTGCCAGGCTGGATCGATGGCTTGCTTGTTGCTGAAGATGAAGTTTGAGCTCCTGCCTGAGCAGTTGTCTCAGCTTTATCAGCAACTGATGGTTTTTCTTCTTTAGGCTTGGGTGCCTGATAAGGCATGTAGAAAAATGGATCGCCTGCTGGGCCATTGGCAGGATCAGGAACTGGCAAACGAAGGAGTTTGCGGTTCATCAACTTCTCGATATCAGCCAATAATCTTTCTTCAGACGCATCAACCAAAGCAATTGCATCACCTTGAGCGCCCGCTCGACCCGTACGACCGATGCGATGCACATAATCTTCCGCATTGAATGGCAACTCATGATTGATCACGCAAGGCATGTCTGCAATATCAAGTCCTCGGGCTGCAACATCGGTAGCAACCAAAACATCCATGGTGCCTTTTTTGAAAGACTCCAAAATTTGCATGCGCTCAATCTGACTCTTGTCTCCATGGATTGCACCAGCTTTGATACCGCTGCGCTCTAAAGCGCTGGCCAATTTGCTGCAACCAATACGACTGTTCGTAAACACAATCGCCTGACGAGTCAAACCTTGCTGAATACGCGCTTTTAACACTTTGATAACAGCGTCTTTCTTTTGCTCTGAAGGCACCATGTGGATCACTTGGCGCACAGTGTCTGCAGCCGCATTTTGTCTTGCGACCTCAATGGTCACCGGATCACGCAAATAGCTTTGCGCTAATTTTTTAATCTCTGGTGAAAAAGTGGCTGAGAATAAAAGTGTCTGGCGCTTTGCTGGAATCAAGCCAATGATGCGCTGAAGGTCTGGTAAGAAACCCATATCCAACATGCGGTCTGCTTCATCCAAAATCAAAATTTGTACTTGGGATAAGTTCGCAGTTTTTTGACCAATATGATCTAACAAGCGACCAGGTGTGGCAATCAATAGCTCAACACCTGAGCGCAATAAACTTGTTTGAGCAGACATATCAACGCCACCAAACACCACCGCTGTTCTGATATCAGTGTATTTGGCGTATTTGAATGCGTTATCAGCAACCTGATCTGCCAACTCACGGGTTGGAGTTAAAACCAATGCACGTATTGGATGTCTGGCAGGAGATGCACTGCTACTGGCCAAAGGCAAGATGTTTTGCAGAATAGGCAAAACGAATGCTGCCGTTTTACCTGTTCCAGTTTGCGCTGCACCCATCACATCTTGACCTTTCAAGACATGCGGCATCGCTTGCGCTTGAATAGGCGTAGGCGTTGTATAGCCCTGCTCCAAAACAGCGCGCAGAATTGGTTCGGAAAATCCGAAATCGGTAAAACTTGGGGGGGTATTGGTTTGTTCTGTACTCACAGGGCTCTATTATGAGGCCTGTGAGTATTTAACACTGATTTATTGCCTATTTGCTTATTGAGCAACTTAAAGAGCGGCGATACCAGCCTTGGCAATTTCGGCGTCTTCATTTGATTTAACACCTGAAACACCAACAGCACCGATGGTTTGGCCGTCGACCACGATGTTCACACCGCCCTCAAGGGTTCCCTGAAGAACTGCTGTGGCATTTAAAAATGAATAACGACCACCATTGATCACATCCTCATAGATTTTGCTCTCACGACGTCCTAGAGCTGAAGCACGGCCTTTTTCTTGAGCAATGTAGGCTGACACAGGTGGGCAATTATCACGGCGTGTGAAGCCCAATAAATGGCCACCATCATCAACTACGGCAATGGATACTGCCCAGTTATTTTTTTCAGCATGAGCATTGGCTGCAGCCAATATTTTTTGTACATCTGATTGATTTAAATAAGCTTTTTGACTTGGCATGCTGTTCTCCTATGAAGATTTATGTTTTTTAAGACTTTGTACGATACCTTAAATTGGAATTTTCGTCCCCTGCTTTTCAGCCGTTCTTATTAATGGAGGTAAATAGTTAGCATTAATATATAATGTAATTAATTTATTAATCAATTGGTGAACTTGATGGATGCAAATCAAAAACTGTCAACGAAGGAAGTCATGCAATTAGATATTGCTGCCATGAAAGAAAACGCAGACAAAGCTTGTCGCATGATGAAAACATTGGCCAATCGTGATCGTTTGATGCTGCTTTGCCAATTGAGTCAGGGCGAAAAGCGCGTTGGTGAATTAGAGGAAGTCACCAATATCCAACAGCCCACCCTGTCACAACAATTGGCCGTGCTTCGTGAAGAGGGTGTCGTTTCAACACGTCGAGATGGCAAACATATTTATTACAAGATTTCGAGCCCCATTGCGATGTCCGTGATGGAATTGTTGTACGCCAGCTACTGTGGCAAATAAGGAGAAGTTGATGGAATGCAATGTCGGCGGCATTGACCGCACTTTACGTATCGCAGTTGGTGCACTCTTGGTTGTCTTGGCAATCATCGGTGTGATTGGTAACTGGGGCTGGATTGGTTTATTACCAATTGCAACAGGTGTTTTCCGTTTCTGTCCAGCATACCCATTACTGGGCATCAAAACTTGTAAAAAAGATTAATTCTTTTTTATTGATCTGAAGTTTTATATCGTTGGTGATTAGCTCAAAAAGTTCATCACCAATCCGTAGAGCACCAAACTAAATGTTCCCACCAGCAAAGCTGGAACCATGCGCTCACCTGGTTTTGAGACCATGATGATGAGAGCAACAATACTCACCCCCAAACGAATAGAAATCGGCACTGTCGCAAGCAATCCCACTGGCAACAAAATAATGCGCACAGTCAAAGCAGCCACCATTGCATATGTGACCGCAGATAACCATTTGAATAGCTCACTCTCTTGGTTTATTTTTCCAGAAAAATAAACGCCCAAGCCACGCCAAAAATAAGTTCCAATGCAAGCAGCAATCAAAGCAGCCCACATACCTGCATCATTGAACATGGTGCTTAATTCTGATGACTCAAGCATGTCGCTTATTCCTTAAATGTTTATCGATCATATAAGCAATCGTGCCGCCAAATAATCCAGCAATCAATAAAGAGTAATCAGGGAACCAAAGATAGGCGAGCAAACCAATCGATCCACCCAAAAGAATGGCGATGCGATTGGCTCTTGGTTTGACTTCAGTGAATGTCAATAAGAAAAAGAGAGGATTGATGAACACCAAACCTAAATTGATATAACTGGGCACTTGCCCAGCGACCATGTAACCCAAGACTGTTGCTGGCGTTGATACAGCCCAACATACAAAGGCAAATCCAGTGAAATAAGAAAGGCGATCTTCTGCTTTCATTTTCGGAAAATCTCTCATGGAAACAGCCCATGCGGTCATCGCCACAAAATGAACCACCAAGTAATAAAAAGAACTGCGCTGCTTTTCTGGAAACTGAGGAAAGAGTGTCAAGCACATCGTAAAAAAGCGTGTCGCAGTGAGTGTCACGGCAATCGCAATCGTCACACCTGAGGCACTCAAGACGAGCATCTCAACCAGTACCACTTGACCAGGGAGTGCGAACATGAAAAAGCTGGTGGCACTGGTCAACCAAATATCTAGACCATTGGCCTGCCCCATCGCTCCGAAACCCAACATGCCAGCAAACAAAATAGCAGCAGGCGCTCCAAAAGCATCTTTAGCGCCTTTTATAACGATGTCTCTGTTCAAACTCATGAAATTCAGTTTTTTTGATTTTTAGTTTTTATTTATTCGTTCTTTTTCAATCTTCGTCAATCTTATTCGATACTTGACTCGCTTGCATCAACGCCCACTCAATGTGTTCTTTTAGTAGCTCGCTAGCCCCTGGCAAAGCTTGCTGTAAAGCAGTGATGATTTTCTCTTTACCAAGGGCGTCCATGTTTGATGATCTGAGCGCGTTACCCATGCCCACAGCAAGATTA
>CALKUJ010000267.1 GCA_937996825.1 uncultured Polynucleobacter sp.
GCGTTGATAGAGTCTTGCCCTTTCGAACTTTCTTCGACTGACCCACCAATCGTGACTCTATAACCTGGAGGCATTTTTTCAATCAATGGTTGAAACTCTTTAAACAAAACTGCAGTTGCAGTAGGTCCTTGGATACCCGGCATAACATCGGCTTGAACCGTGATCGCATACTCACGATTTTCGCGCCACATGGTAGCTGGCTCCCAAACCACTTTGACTTGAGCAATCCTACCCAATGGAATAGCCTGACCAGAAACCGTGGTTAACATCGTCTCATTAAGATCGGTAACGTGATCACGCTCAGATCTAGGTAAACGCAAGACGATGGGTGCCAATAAATCACCCTCTCGGTATTGTCCAACCACCACGCCACCAAAATGACTAGATAAAGTCTGTGCAATCACTTGTGGCGGCACACCTAACTCGCGGGCCTTGGCTGAATCAACCTCAATTTTTGCAACAGGTTGATTCTCATTCCAATTGTCTTTAATACCGTAAATCAATTTAGATGAACGCATCACGCTCAATAATTGATTGGCTTCTTCTCGCAACTTAATTGGGTCATCACCCGTCACACGGAACTCAACTGGATAACTAACTGGCGGGCCATTTGGAAGTAATTTGACACGCAACCTAGCTTCAGGAGCAACATCTTCCAATAATCTTGGCAAATCACGGTTCAAGCGGTCTCTTTCTGCCAGATCAGCAATGATGATTGCCTGAGAAGTATTGGATCTTGGAAAAATAATATCCAATGGCAAGAAAAATCTTGGCGCGCCGTGACCAATCCACATCGTCACAGACTGAACACCTTTTTGCTCCAATATTTTTGCCTCAATTTTTTTAGCTGCAGCTTCCGTAGCCTCGAAGCTAGCACCTTCAGCTAAGAATATGTCGACCAAAATCTCAGGGCGAGATGAGTCTGGGAAAAACTGTTGCTGCACCTGACTCATACCAACAATGCCAAGAACAAAACTCGCAATCGTTGCCATGATGGCTTTTTTACGATGATCAATGCACCATGCAACGACCACTCTGAAACGCTCATAGAACGGCGTATCAAAATGTTCATGCTGAGCCCCCTCAGGAGTGGCATGGGCTGGCTTCTTCAAGAGCAAGAATCCTAAGTACGGCACAAATAACACAGATACAAACCAAGAAATGATGAGTGCTGCGGCAGTGACAGCAAAAATAGCAAAGGTGTATTCACCGACGGCTGACTTTGCAATACCAATGGGTAAAAAGCCAACCGCTGTGATCAAGGTACCTGTCAACATCGGCATCGCTGTGAGCTCATAAGCCGCTGTCACAGCTTTCATGCGATCGTAGCCTTCTTCCATCTTACGCACCATCATTTCTACAACGATGATGGCGTCATCAACCAAAAGACCCAAGGCAATGATCAAGGAGCCCAAGGAAATCTTATGCAAGCCCACACCTGCCAAATGCATCACCAAGAAGGTCACGGCCATCACCAAAGGAATACTGATGGCCACCACCAAGCCAGGTCTTGGATCAATCCTCCAAGGATGTCGATGCAGACCTAGGGCCAACAAACTCACAGCTAGGACGATGATCAATGCTTCAAGCAAGGTGATCAAGAATTCTTTGACCGAGCCAGACACCACTTTTGGCTGATCTTGTATCAATGACAAGGTCACGCCAGCTGGCAAATCTTTTTCAATCAATTGACTGGCCTTGGTCAAAGTTTCCCCAAGCTCGACACTGTCGCCCCCTTTGGCCATAGATATACCCAAAGCCACCAACTCTTCACCCTGAAAGCGTACTTTGCTTTTCGCTGGATTGACCACATCACGGCGAACCTCAGCAATATCCCCTAAACGAATCGATGCACCGGATGGAGCACGCAATGGCATGGCTTTGATATCTGCCACATTCTCAAAAGGTCCACCTACGCGGATGGGCATTGAAAAAGATGCTGATTCAATATTTCCACCACTTTCAATGGTGTTTTGTTGATTCAACTGCTGCGCTACAACTGCAGGTGATAAACCATACTGAGCCATCTTTTTGCGAGACAGCTCAACGTAAACCATTTCATCTTGTAAACCGTAGACGTTCACTTTGCCAACGTCTTTGACTTGTAATAAGCGTTGCCTGATCTGGGTTGTGAAGTCTCTCACTTCACGAGGTGTATACCCTTTTGCAGACATGGCAAAGATAACGCCAAAAGTATCACCAAAATCATCGTCAAAATAAGGGCCTTGCACCCCCATCGGCAAATAGGATTTTGAATCATTAACTTTTTTACGGACGGTGTAAAAAAGATTAGGAATCTCTTTGGCAGGTGTACTGTCTTTAGCAAAAAAGATGATCATTGATTCGCCAGGATGTGAAAAACTGCGAATCTTGTCGATGCTCGGAACTTCTTGCAAAGTTCTTTCAATCTTATTGGTGACTTGATCGGATACCTGAACAGCTGTTGCTCCAGGCCAAATGGTTCGTATCACCATGGCCCTGAAAGCAAATGGTGGATCTTCGTCTTGACCTAATTGAAAATAAGAACCGATGCCCAGTAAGACCAAGGCAATCATCAAATAGCGCGTCAGCGCACTATTCTGAATCGCCCAACGCGACAAATTGAAACGATCAGACATCACTGAGCCTTTTCAGCGATGGCGATTCTGACTTGTTGCCCTTCACTCAAGGCATGCCAACCAGTAGCGATCACGATGTCGCCAGCAACCAAGCCACTCACCAATTCGGCTGATTGATCATCAATCCTTCCCAAGACAAGTTTGACAGCACTGATTTTTCCTGTGGTTTGAGATCCTTGGTCAAGGGTTAATTTGAAGACACTCACACCATCACTGTGTATGGCAGTTGTTGGAATTTTTAGAGAAGCTTTAGAGGCAGTCTTCGCATTGTTATTATTTTTTTCATTCCTATTAGTGGCTTTATCAGTGATGATTTTTCCAACCACATCCTGATTGCTGACCATCTGCCCCACAGAAATGTTCATCTGAGAAACTTTGCCAGCCTCCAAAGCTCTCAAAGTAACAAAGCCGATACTTTCAATGGCTTGCTCATACTTAGCGCGGGCTGATTCGATGGTTGCTACACGACGATCAAACTCAGAGGCTGAGATGAAGTTTTTATTTTTTAAGTCGGTGTATCTTTTAAAGTCAGCTTCAGCGGACTGCAACTCTGCTTTGACTGCTCGGTAACTGATCATCACAGACGATTCGGAGGACACACTGTTTGGAATGATGCGCGCCAATGATTGGCCAGGTAAAACTGAGTCACCTGATTTGACCAGCAACTCCATGACTTTGCCGCTGGCATCAAAGCGTAAAACACCAGGGTCCTTCATCACCCCAGGCTCTTGAATCATCTCACTGGACTGACCCACAACCACCACTTTGACTAATCGAGGAAGAGGTTCTTGATCAGGACCTTTGCCACACGCCGAAAAAATGATGATTGATGCAAAAAGTGCAAGTAATTTGAGGGGGTTTAGGTTCATCAAAGCATTTTAATGCAAGCAAAGCCTCAGTGCCTGCCTGATTTCTTTGGCCAAATCGTGCCTCTTCTCAGCCAAAATGAATTGCCCAATCGAGATGGTTTGCGCCCCACTCTCCAATATGACCAAGTCCTTTTTTCGGTCATACAAAGATTCAGGGTCTTTGACTCTGACCCATGGGGCATTCCATTGAGTGAGAGATTTTTTGTATCCCAGGTTCAATTCGATGATCAATGCTGAATCTTGCAAGGTGATTTTTTCGTAATCTCTGGCATGTCTGGCATAAATGAGTAATGCAATACCTAATACTGAGAGCTCAATCAAAGTGAAAGGCAAAACCATCCACGCACCAATGAACCAAAAATAAGTGGTGATCAAGCTTGAAATGCACACCATGGATAAATAAAAAATACCCACCTGCTTGGGTGTAAACGAGCAATTACGCCGCATCAACCACACGGTTTTAGCTGGTGGAGCTTCGGCGTTCATTTAGAGGGTCAATTTGATCAGCATGGCCATAGCTACCAAGATAGCAAAGATTGCAAAAGCTTGCTGAACCCTAGGCCCAGAAATGCTCTTGACCAACTGTCGACCAAGCAATAGACCCAACATGGACCCTGCAGCAAAGGGCAATGCCAAAGACCAGTTCATCGCACCATAGAAATTAGAAAAAATCACCCCACCCGTTGAGACGATGGTGAGCACGCCTAATGAAGTCGCGACGATTGATTTGATGGGCAGGTCCGTGAACTTTTTCAAGGCGGGCACGATGATGAAACCCCCACCTACTCCCAGTAAGCCTGAAAAAAATCCAGCCAGCGCTCCTGAACCAAAGAGTGCCCTGGCGCAAGGCAATGTCCAAGTGAGCTTACCAATGGTTTGATCAAGCTGACACGGTGGACCAAGCTCTTCCTCAATACCAGCCAATTCTCTTTTGGCCTGAGCCCACATATTTCTGGCAACCAACAAAAGAATCATGGCAAAAATCAGGACCAAAGGCCAATTAGGCAACTGGTGCGCCAACCAAATACCAATGGGTGACAAAATCAAACCTGCACAAGCAATCAAGAGAGCTGCTTTGTACCTGAGTATGTTGGCGGTAAAACCAAGATAAGCGCCCAAGCCTGCAGATAAGGCCACCGCCAATAATCCGACCGGGGCAGCTTGCGCAACATTCAAATGTAGAAAAAATCCCAAGAGGGGCACAGATAAGATGGCCCCGCCAGCACCCGTCAAACCCAAGACCACTCCGACAAAAATGCCGAGAGTGATCCCGATGAGTGTTAAATCCAACTAATTAACCAACTTGTTGAGCCAACATGTATAAGTTAGTTGACCTGGCGCCTGAGCGGCAGAAAGCCAAAATTGGGCCAGGCATGGTCTCGAGCAAGCGAGCCATTTCTTGCGCTTGCTCTAAAGTGATTTGACCGCTGATCACAGGCAAATATGCGTAATTGAGGCCCAATGCTTTTGCCGCGATTTCAATTTCCGCATTCAAAGGTTGCTGTGGACCAGCTTCACCATCAGGACGATTATTGATGATGGATTTGTAACCTTGACGCGCGATTTCAGCAACATCGTCCGCAGTGATTTGGCCTAAAGTACCAAATTGATCTGTATGACAAGCGATTTGAAGTGGCATGCCACATCCTCCAGTGTTTGAATGTTGATTTGAATGATTACTTCCTATAACAGGCTCGCATGGTGGCGGAAGCATTCTCCATTGCAAATATCTCATCGCCAAAAGTGCGCCCATAATGAACCCTGCAATAGCAATGAATGAACTGATGGCCAAAGTTGAAATGCCGGTCAAGCCTTGACCGATGGTGCAACCAAAGGCCGTCACACCACCCACACCCATCAAGATGCCACCGAGCAAATGATTGCCAGTGTCTTCTGCATTTCTAAAAGTTTCCCAATGGAAAGTCTTGGTCACGATCGAGTAGATGAATGAACCAAGGATCAAGCCAAAAACTGAAGCAATACCCAAGGTTATTTTTCTGCTCGCATCACTGAAGAATGTTAGCCACTCGACCACGTAAGCATAAGGTGCCACATACGTTAAGCTTTCCATGCGTCCACTGTTGGTTGCCACGAAGACTTCTTCTAATGTATTTGGGTCTTCAGCCACATAACCCAAGACCCCTGAAATCCACCAAACCAATATAACTGCTCCGCCAACACCAAAACCTGCCAAGAGGTTATTCAGATTCCAAAACTCTTTTTTGATCAGCGCAAACAAAATCAGTGCGCCACCAATGATGAGTGCCAAACTGATTTGCAAAGTATCTTTGGCCATACCCATCGAAGCAGCAAGCACACTTGGCAAATCCTGTTGTGTTGATAAGGTGACAAATACAGTGTCAGTTGTATTAACTCTTAAAACGCCAAACACGCCTCTTAAAGTCATATAAGAGGAAAGAGCCAAAGTCAAAAAGACCACCAAAGACTTGAGGTTGCCAGAACCAATGCGCAATAAAGTTTTACTACCGCAACCTGAAGCCAAGACCATGCCAAAACCAAACATCAAAGAACCGACGATCGTGGATAACCAAGTTAAGCGTGAGCCGGTGTAAATAGATTTGCTGACATCGATCACACCCATGGATGTCATTACCCCAACACCTAAAACAGCCACACCCATGGCCAAAAGCCATTGACGCATGCGCGTCCACTCGCCCATGATGGCGATATCGGTGATGGCACCCATGGTGCAAAAGCGTGTTTTTTGTAAAACAATGCCCAAAAGGATGGTCACCACAAATGTGGACCAGATAACAGAGCTAGAGATCGAATTTAAGTTAATTTCAGGCATAGATAGAGGTTTGACCTTACAAGCCTGACATTTTATGGCATTTTTGGCGATTAGCCCTTGGCTTGATCTTTTGTTGAGACTTTCAAGTACTCTTGATCACTGAAGCGCGGCACCCAATTTGGCTTGTAAATCACAAATACAGCCAGCAACATTCCCGATAAAGAACCTTCTGTGAATGACAAAACAACCAAGGTCACAAACCAATCGACCAAGTCCATTGATAAGCCAAGACTGCTTGGCCAAAAAGCCTGATGCCAAATCATCAAACCGACCGCTGGAATGATGACACTCAGAACACCAGCCACGTAACCATGACCAAAGATGAACACAAAGAGATGCTTAGGTAGACAACCGCCGATCAAGCGCATCACACCACAAGCGCACATGGCTGGTAAAACACCCAAAAGAAGAAATTGATGCAAAGCGTGATTCAAGGTCCATGAAGAGACCAAGGCAACGATGGTTGTTACACCTGCAAGCATGACAATCGCTGGGCGTAAGCCATACATCGCCACCAATAAAGACGCGCCAAAGAATTGAAACGATAAACCGATCAGAGCATCAGCAGCCATACCAGGCATGTAAGCACGGATATTCCAGGCCAAACCAAGCGCCAAGATACCGCCCAATACTGAATTAACCACCTGAGGCCTGATCAAAACTCTCCAATGATCATTGGAGAAAGCCCAGAACAGAACAAGACCAGATATAAGAAGAGATATGCTGGTCATGTTCATAGTCATGATGGCTTATGCAGCGAAACCAGGGTTTCCTTTTGCACCCTCAATGATTGGCATATTGAGTTGCTTCGCTTTCACTGTCTTGATGTCGCGAAGGTATTTAGCCACCACATCCCAGATTGGCTCACCACCAGCCGCTTTTGCTTCTTCTGCCACTGGAGCCCAGCCCGCGACCTTATAAGTCTTGTTCGGATCAATCAACTTACCATTGAGCGTCATATTGCTGATGCGCTTGTTCGCTTGTCCCATCGGATTGATCGAATACTGAAGACCACCCACACGCACCATGTCACCACCCTGTTGGTAGTATGGATCTGGGTTGAATAAGTTATCAGCGATATCCTCAAGCACTGTCTTGATCATGTCACCCTTCATCATCGTCACAGTGGTCCATGGGTAGGTGATCGCCGTTTGATCAAGCACGTGCTCCATGGTGATGGCCTGCCCTGGTAACAATGAAGTACCCCAACGGAAACCTGGTGAGAAAGCAATTTCAGCATTTTTCACCGCCATCAAACCATCCAAAATCAATTGGTCAAAGCTACCATTGAAGTTGCCACGACGGTACAAAGTACCTTCAGTCACAGCAAGCTTCTCACCCAACTTGGTTTCATAAGGAGCGCGAATCTTATCGATCAGTTTATTCATCGCTGCATCAGCAGGAATCATGTCTGAGAAAACTGGCAATAGTTTGTAACGGAAATCAGCAATCTTGCCACCGTTCACTTTGAAATCTAGAACGCCCAAGAATTTACCGTTTGAACCTGCATTCGTTACCAAAGTAACGCCACCTGGATTTTTGACTTTCACTGGAGTTGGCACACCATCGTGAGTATGTCCACCGAGGATTGCATCGATACCTGTAACACGACCAGCCATCTTCAAGTCAACGTCCATACCGTTGTGTGAGAGAACGACCACAACTTTTGCACCCTTGGCACGAACTTCGTTCACCATTTTTTGCATGTTGTCATCTTGAATACCAAAGGTCCAGTTGGCAACCATATAGCGTGGATTAGCAATTGGGGTGTATGGGAAAGCTTGACCAATCACAGCCACTTTCACACCATTCATTTCACGAATCACATAAGGATCAAATACCTGATCACCGAAGTCATTGGTTTTGATGTTTTGAGCCAAGAATGAAATCTTGCCCTTGAAATCTTTTTCAACAATTTCTTTCACGCGGTCCTCACCGAGAGTCATCTCCCAGTGTGGCGTCATGATGTCAACACCCAAGGCCAAACATGCATCCACCATGTCTTGACCATTGGTCCACAAAGCAGTACCTGAACCTTGCCATGTATCACCACCGTCTAATAGCAATGCGCCTGGACGATTGCTCTTCATTTTTTTAACCAATGTGGCCAAGTGCGCAAATCCACCTACTTTGCCGTATGTGGCTGCTGCTTTTTCAAAGTTCAGATAGGTGAAGGCATGAGCTTCTAAGGTGTTCGGCTTGATGTTGTGAGCCTTGAGTAGATGCTCGCCCACCAAGTGAGGTGTTTTACCAAACTGATCACCGAAGCCTAAGTTCACATCTGGCTCACGGAAATAGATTGGTTTTAATTGTGCGTGACAGTCAGTGAAATGTAGAAAATGCACATTACCGAAACGAGGTAAATCATAAAACTTGTTGGCTGCTGATTGAGCTTGCGCGTAATCAGTATTGAGGGCCATACCACCCGCCGAGGCAACTGCTAATACTTGCAAAAACTCTCTACGATTCATTGACATAAAAAACCTTATTAAAAATAAAAAAGGCCGCTAGACTCGACGGCATAGCGGCCCAATTTGAAACAAATTACTGATTAACTGGTGATGCTGGATCTAACAAAAGAGCCATCACATGACGCATTTGATCTTCAGTTAACAATTTGAAGTGACCCATGCGAGGCATGTTGCTACATGCGTTGTAGGCTTTAGCGTTATAAATCTTGCCCCATGTGTACTGAACCACCGCTTCAGAGTTGCCACGAAGCTTGCCGTAGTTCCATAGTGATGGACCAATATTGCCGTGAGAAATTTCTTTCTTATTGATTTGATGACAGTTATAGCAACCACCACCATTCGGCGTGCCTGCTTTATCTGTCCAAGTAGCACCGCGACCACTTTGAGCAATTCTCTCGCCCTCTTGCCAATCGCCTAGATACTTGCCATCAGAAGGTTGCTTGATAGTGGCCATATTGGCTTTTTCAATGGCTGCACGCTTCTTAGGATCTCCCTTGCCTGCAAGAGCTGCAGGGTCTGAGCAAAACTTTTGCGTCTCATCACGATCCAAACGCTCCATACCAGCCTGACCATTGGCCTTAAAGCTGGCATTGTGGTCTTTTTCAAATTTACTTTGAGCCATCACGGATGTGGATGCTGCTACAACTAGTGCAGCTGAAATCATTAAATGTAATTTTTTCATTATTTATCTCCCGCGACTTAGCGCTTCAATCCTGGTGTATTAATCACGCCATCTTTGGCTTTTGCGCCCATGTATACAGATAAAGCAATGGTCACGTCTGATGTGTAAATTGGCTCAGGGAAACGCTGTTGACGGTAGCAGTCGTTCAAACGACGCTGCATGGTCCAGAAGTTTCCGCTAGAAACGCGATACGCTGGCCAGTAACCAAAACCTAAAGCAGCACCTTTTTGCTCAGTGATGTTTGGCAAGTCTTGTAAACGAATACGCTTACCATCTTCAGCGTGGCAAGATGCGCAAGAGAAGTCCATTGGACCACCTTGGAAGAAGAAAGCCTTCTCACCCATGGCATACATTTCTTTTTCTTTTGGATGCTTCACAGGCACATTGATCTTCATGCCTTTTGATGCAGTCACGATATAAGCAACCACTGCTTCAACATCTTTGCGCTTACCTTTTTCAAAGCCAGCGTTGATGATTTCCTTGGCATCGTAACCTTGTAGTCTTTCCATACAAGTGATGATGCGTGACTCTAAATCTTGCACTTTATTAGTATCTTTAAAGTAACGTGGCAATTGAGCTGAGGCACCTTTCACAACGCCTGGACCCAAGCCAAGATCACATTTTTGCAAACTGACATTCTTAGGACCCATCGGTTTTGCCCAAATATCCTCACCCGCTGCCTCGTACAACTCGGCTGGGTTGCCGTCCGCAATCATTTCACGGTACTTCGCAATATCATCAGTCGCACTTTGAGCCATGGCTAAACCAGCCACCATGCTTAAAGAGACTAATAAAGCACTATTCATCGCTTTTTTCATTACCTGCTCCTCTATTAACAAAAACCCGTCAATTGCGACATTGACGGGTTTCTTATTTTCTTTTTAGCTGATTTTTGCTTTGTCTGTGCGGTTGTCGTTCTTGTTATCTACCCAAGTAATAGTTACCTCATCACCCTTAGCGCCACCTTTGAACTTGAAGTTCAAGAATGGGTCTTTAGACACAGCTGGACCAAACTCACCTTGGAACACTTGCTTACCTTTGCAAGTAGCTGTGATCGTTGTGATGAAGTGAGCTGGAATAGTTTTTCCAGATGAATCTTTACGTTGACCTGTTTCCATGTCGTGCTTCATCAACACTTTAACGTCAACAATACCGCCAGTCTCTTGGGCGCGTACGCGCATTGGATCTGCCATTTTTATTTCCTTTCAGTACAAATATGATTAGTTAAATGAATTGTGTGTGGGGGAATTAACCGCCGCAACCACCCAAAGTCACCTTAACTTCTTTAGTTGATACAAACCACTTGCCATCGGCCTTCACCAAAGCATGCACGTTAGATGTTTGACCCATCTTCACACGTGAAGCCACAAATGGCTCAGTGTCAGGAGTCATCATGAATTGAGCTGCCAATGCATTTGGGTTTTTCTCAACCAAAATAGCAATTTGTTGTGTTTTTGGCATGGTTGTTGTGACACCCACAGGTACCACTGCACCGTTTTCAGCAATGTCAGGAGCATTGATCGTGATCGCACCAGACTTATTAGCAGCAGAACCGCCCAAAGCCTTCAATACGTCATCCAATGTTTTGCCTTCAAAAGCAGCCTTGTTCCAAGTTGAGGCTTCCGCTTGGGAGATGAGGCCGGTTGCAGCCATCAAACCGATTACCGCTGTTAATCGCAGTGCTTCACGACGTTTTTGGTTCATACGAACTCCTTCTAAAAAAACTAACTATTAAAAATTACAATTTCTACCTAAGTTATCTTACCTGTTTATTTACCGCTTAGCATCCATCTGACGAGGACATCAATATCACCATCGGAGACGTGGGCATGAGGCGGCATAGGAATTGAACCCCAGACACCAGCTCCACCAACCTTCACTTTGGTGTGCATTTTCTTGATGGCATCAGCTTGACCTTTGTACTTCGCAGCCACTTCAGAAATGGCCGGTCCAATGGCTCGGCTGGCAGGCGCATGGCAAGTGGCACAGTTGTGCTTCTTGAACAAGCCTTCAGGCGTGATGGATTCAGCTGCAGTCATGCTCACAGCCATCAAACCCCTGCCCGGTAACTGGCTGAGTGGTGGTTTGGTTGTATCAACACCACGATAAGGGCCATAAGGTCTATTTTGCAGTGCAAGATTTTCATGAGCGTTGCGGGCATAGTCAGGCAATGAAGAACCAATGGTGATGTGATTGGTGCAATTGCTCATGCAAGCTTTCGCATTGACGTCGGGCTTACCGCCCTCGTTCCACATACCATGAGCCTTGGTCATACCGTTGCGGTTAGGCATCAGCTTTTGTACCTCAGCGATGTTTTTATCACTCAAGGTGAAATCTTCAGGAACAATCTCAGCCATCGCCAAGATATAACCTAAAACAGCATAGGTATCATCCGGCGTCAGAGTTCTTGGGGCATTCCATGGCATGGCACGGTAGATGTAATCCCAAAGCGTTGAAACCGTCGCCACCTTCATCAAGGTTGTGCGCTGCGGTTGTTTATCGCTCAACAATGAAGCCACACGACCAGTTTTGATGTCTTCTTTGGTTGTTCCGCCAACGATTGGCGTGAATACCTCATTGGACTCACCAAAAGTTCCGTGACAAGAAGCACAACGACCATCCCAAATTTCTTGACCACGCAAAGTATTACCGGATCCTGGAGGCAAACCTTTGAAATCTGGTCGAACATCGATGTCCCAAGCTGCCACTTCAGCTTTGGTCGCTTCACGACCAATACCGGTGTACTTAGACTGAGCAATACCCTCGGCACTGAGACCTAGAGCCAAACCTGCCAACACCAAAGCTTTAGTTAAATTAGCCAACTTGAACATTGCTCAACTCCCCGTTCGTATCAAGCTTCCATGCTTGGATTGCATTGTTGTGATAGATGGAACGTGTACCACGTACTTCTCTTAGCTGTTTGATCATTGGTTGAACATAACCAGTCTCATCTGTTGCGCGTGACATCAAGATACCTGGTGAACCATCCCAAACCCAGTCAAGATTGAAGCGTGTGATCGCCTTAGAAAGAATCGGAGTATCAAGACGGGCTCTGCGCCAGTTATTACCGCCATCAACAGACACATCCACATGTTTGATCTTGCCTCGACCAGACCATGCCATACCGCTGATGTTGTAGAAACCTTTGTCTAACAATTGCTGACCACCCGACGGTGTCGTGATGACAGATTTACATTCTTGGATGGTGGTGTACTGACGATGCAAACCGTTTGGCATCAAGTCAATGTAGTGAACAGCTTCATCTTTTGTCGCGTATGGCATATCACCCACTTCAATACGACGCAACCACTTCACCGAACTGACTCCTTGAGAGCCAGGTACTAATAGACGCAATGGATAGCCGTTTTCTGGACGCAACATCTCGCCGTTCATGCCCCACACAACCAAGACGTCTTTGAGAGCTGCGTCCATTGGAATCGTTCTGGTCATACCTGAACCATCGCCACCTTCAGCCAAGATGTATTTACCCTTTTTAAAATCAGCGCCGCACATATCGAGCAACACTGAAAGAGGCACACCTGTGAATTCACAGCAAGACAACATGCCGTGGGTGTACTGCACGCTTGGCACAGCCACATTACCCCACTCCAAACCTGTATTGGCACCACACTCGATGAAGTGAATACGTGAAACCGTTGGTAAACGCATCAAGTCATCCATGGTGAAAACTTTTTGCTGCTTGACCAAACCATTCACCATCAAGCGATGTTGCGCTGGATCGATGTCATACCAACCTTGGTGATGACGCTCGAAGTGCAAACCGTTCGGCGTGATGATGCCAAAGAAACCTTGTAATGGCGCAAACGCCACGGATGCAGCAGACACACGCGTCAAGCCAGGAGATTCACGACGTTGGAGTGCCGCCTCCCATTGTGATGGCATGCCATAAGGGCGCGCAGCCACAGGCTGACCCAAAGTTGTTTGCCATGGTTGCTTTTCTAAAATGGCCTTATCACCATCGGCTGCAATTGCAGAACCTGCTGCAGTCGCACCCAAGGCCGTCATGAAACTTTTGCGGAGGAAGCCACGACGAGTTTCATTCAAACCATGCTCGTAAACTTCATCAGCAAATTCCTGAGTCACGAAGTTTTCAGGCGCACGACGAAGCCTACCGATTGGCGCTGTTTTATTCTTAACTGTCACTAGGATCCCCCAAGGTACACGCAAACGAAACACTGACTGATTGATGTTGAATATATTTTCAACTTACTTGTGTCATTATTCACTTTTATAAATTGTTTTGGAATATGCAAATAATGAAAGTGTTGCTGTTTTTTTCCTTTTTAAGGGTATTCACTAGGGAAAAAATTTAGACACTTATTACATCTTTCTAACTGTTATTCATCTTTAACAAACACTTATTTTTTATACCTAACTATGACAATTGATACGCAAGCACTGATGCTGACTCTGAAGCTTGCATTTTTTACTTTGCTGTTTCTGATTCCATTCGGAATATGGGTCGCCTATCGTTTGGCCAGCATGCAAAAAGGTAAATCATTGTTAGAAGCAGCTCTCGCCTTACCTCTGGTTTTACCTCCAACAGTATTGGGTTACTACTTGTTGGTGAGTTTCACCAACGTCACACTTTTCAATCAACCACTGACCTTCACATTCACTGGCCTGGTAATTGCTTCTATCATTTTTAATTTACCTTTTGCGATTCAACCAATTCAACGTGCGTTCGAAGCAATTCCGCAAGACATTCGTGAAGCTGCTCAATGCAGCGGTTTAAATCCATGGCAGGCATTCAAGTTAATTGAACTACCACTGGCATGGCGTGGCATCGTGAGTGCCGCTGTGATCACCTTCGCCCACACCTTGGGAGAATTTGGTGTGATCTTGATGATCGGCGGATCAATCCCAGGAGAAACAAAAACAATCGCCATTTCAATCTATGACAGTGTGCAAAACATGGATCATGCCAGCGCCAGTGGCATGTCATTGCTGTTGTTGATCATTTCATTGTTAGCCATTACTTGGAGCTATCAATTAACAGCCAAGAAGCGAGCTGCGTGATGCTAAAAGTTCAACTCCAACGCAGCACAGGCTTTCCGATGGACATCAGTTTTGAATGTGCCCCAGGAGAACTACACATTCTGGTGGGTCCATCAGGCAGTGGCAAAACCACCACCTTGCGCAGCATAGCTGGACTATCCGATGTATCAGGCCATATCGAGTGCAAGGATGAGGTGTGGTTAGACAGTGCCAAGAAAGTATTTGTACCAACCCATCGACGCTCGATTGGTTTTTTGTTTCAGAACTACGCCCTCTTTCCCCACCTCACTGTTTTAGAGAACGTGTCGATTCCTTTAATTGGTCGCAAGCAATCTTCTCGTGATGAAGCAATGCGGTGGTTAGAGCGTTTGCGCATTGCTGACTTAGCCAATCGCTTACCGCAGCAAATTTCGGGTGGTCAGCAACAACGTGTGGCCTTGGCCCGTGCATTGGCGAGAGATCCTCACGCCTTGCTATTGGATGAGCCATTCTCCGCAGTTGATGCGCCCACACGACAAAATCTTTATGAGGCACTCTCTGAGCTTCGCCAAGCAGTTTCATTGCCCATCATTCTTGTGACACATGACTTGAATGAAGCAATTCGTTTAGGTGATCAGATCACTGTGATTGATCATGGCAAGAGCTTGCAAACTTCAGACCCTCACCACCTGATTGATAAACCTCGCAATGCTCGTGTCGCTGAATTGGTCGGTAGTCCTAATTTATTTGAAGGTCTGTACGAACAAGGACGTTTGTCTTGGGGCCAGCGAGGTTTGCAGTTATCGGTCAAAGACAAAGGCAAGATCAAAAAGCCAACAGAAGTGGCCTGGGTGATTCCGAGCCATAGCATTGAGGTGCTTGATTCTGATGAAGAAGCCAATAGTTACAAAATTAATCTAATTGACTGCGAAGTCTCAAGAGTCCGACAATTGGGACAAATGGCTGTGGTGTATTGGCAAGTGAAAGATTGTGATGATCACATCATTTGGCAGGCATCATCAAGCGAACTAAGAAGATTGGGTATTGAAGTGGGTGCACAGAAAAAGATTTATTTAGATCCTGAGCAAATCCACATCATGCCCATCAAGTTTCATCTGAAGAATACATAAGCGAGGTTGTATGACCAGTCATGATCGCAGAAGAGCTCTAAAACTTTCTTTAGGGGCTGTTGGTCTCTTGGCTTTGCCTCAGATCACTGAATTTGCCAGAGCTGCAGAGGACTTTATACGCGGACCTCGCATCAAAGATCACCCTATCAAACAACTCAGCAAACGTGTTTGGATGATTTACTCTCCCGATGGTTTTCCAACACCTGAAAACCAAGGCATGATGGCCAACATCACATTTGTAGACACACCGAAGGGTATCGTGGTGCTCGACACGGGCGCCTCAGTGCAAATTGGTGAAATGGCCATCAGGATGATGAAGACTTTCACGAAGAAACCAGTGATCGCCCTTTTCAACTCTCACTATCACGGTGATCACTTCTTGGGGAATCAAGCCTTTGTTGAAGCTTATGGGCCAATACCGATTTATGCGCACCCATACAGCATCAAAGAAATCAAAGGCGTTGAAGGCAACGCTTGGAAGAATTTGATGGAACGCTGGACCAATCAAGCCACTGTGGGAACCAAGGTCATCCCACCCACACATGTGGCAAATCATGGTGATGTGTTCAAGTATGGCAATGTCACTATCAAGATTCATCACTATGGTGTGGCACACACGCCTGGTGATATTTGCATGGAAGTTGTTGAAGACAAAGTCACTTATGTGGGTGACGTTGCCATGGATGAGCGCATCGCCAATATCGATGATGGTTCGTATGCTGGCACCTTCAAAACATACAAGGCCTTGACGCAAGCTGCCGGCGCACAACTTTGGATTCCGGGGCATGGTCATGCCAAGAAAGAATTACTCGCCGAGTACGGTGAGTTCATGTCAGGCATTTATGAAACTTGTGTCAAAGCTGTACAAGATGGTCTTGACCCAAGTTCTGCAAAAAATCTTGTGCTCAAAGATGCACGCGTGATGAAATACGCTAAACGCACCAAAGGCTTTGATGGCAATATTGGTAAATACACAAGTCTTGCCTACCTAGAAGCAGAAAAGGAAGCTTTTTAAGCTTCCTTTTTTGTTTTTATTCTTTTAAGTCTATTTTTATCTGATGACTTATTTGCCTAAACCGGGCAATAGGTCATTTTTAATGTCTTCAATATTTTCAAGGCCAACCGCAATCCTCACCAAACTATCGGTGATGCCTGCAGCCGCACGCGCCTCTGGTGTGACACGCACATGCGTGGTCGTGGCAGGATGAGTGATGGTGGTTCTGGTGTCACCCAAGTTCGCCGTGATTGATAACAGTTTGGTGCCGTCAATCACTTTCCAAGCAGATTCTTTGCCACCCTTAAGCACAAATGACAGAATAGGTCCGCCCATTCTTTGTTGCTTCTTGGCTAATTCAAACTGAGGGTGTGAAGCTAAACCTGGGTGATACACACGCTCAACGGCAGGATGCTTTTCTAACCAAGTCGCCAACTCAAGGGCTGACTGACTTTGCTTTTCCAATCTCAAATTGAGTGTTTCTAAACCTTTGAGTAAAACCCAAGCGTTGAAAGCAGACAATGTTGGACCTGCAGTTCTCACATATGGGAAAACTTTGCCAAGCACAAACTCTTCTGTGCCCACAATCGCTCCACCCAAGACACGACCTTGACCATCCAAGTATTTGGTTGCGGAATGAATGATCACATCTGCACCCAATTCCAACGGCTTTTGCAAAGCCGGTGTACAGAAACAGTTATCCACAACATAGAGTGCATTGGCAGCTTTGGCAATTTTTGCGATGGCAGCAATATCCCCCACTTCCGTTAACGGATTTGAAGGTGTCTCTAAATAGAAGAGCTTGGTGTTTGGCTTGACTGCGGCTTTCCATGAGTCAAGGTTGGCCATATCAACATAAGTTGTTTCAATACCAAACTTACCCAAAATACTGCTGAACAGCTGAATGGTTGCACCAAACACAGAGCGTGAGCAGATCACATGATCGCCAGCCTGCAAGTGTGACATCGCCACTGTCATGATGGCTGACATGCCTGAAGATGTGGCAATACATGATTCACCGCCCTCAAGCGCTGCCAAGCGATCTTGGAACATCGCAACTGTTGGATTGGTGAAACGAGAATAAATAAAACCTTTTTCCGCGTTCGCAAAACCATGCGCCGCATCGGCTGCACTGTCAAAGCAAAAACTGGAAGTTAAAAACATCGCTTCAGAGTGTTCATTGAACTCAGTACGACGCACGCCTGCACGCACACCCAAAGTGTCGGTGTGCAGGTTTTTAATGTCCAAAGGTGGTCGTTTTTTATCGCTCATGACTCAATACTACTCTTGAGAAGCCAAATGTAAATGTAATTGTGAACGCGCCAAGTCTGTGCCATCGCCCTGCTGACGGTCAGCCAAGGCTTTGGGCGTGTTTCTGGCGGCCTCTAGGGCATCCAAATAAGACTCAGTGATATCGCCGGTGATGTACTTGCCATCAAAGCAAGATGCATCAAAATTCGTGATTGCAGGGTTGATGTCTCGAACGGCTTTTTTGAGATCTTCAACGTCTTGATAAATGAGTTCATCCGCACCAATCAATTTGGTGATTTCTTCGTGGGTTCGACCATAGGCTACCAACTCACTGCGGGTTGGCATATCAATGCCATAAACGTTCGGGAAACGCACAGGAGGTGCAGCAGAAGCGAAGATCACTTTCTTAGCACCAGCATCACGCGCCATTTGCACGATCTCATATGAGGTTGTACCGCGCACAATCGAATCATCCACAATCAGAACGTTTTTATCTTTGAACTCTAAGCGCATCGCATTGAGTTTTTGACGCACTGATTTTTTGCGCATCGCTTGACCAGGCATGATGAATGTACGGCCTACATAGCGGTTCTTAAAGAAACCTTCACGGTATGGCACGCCCAAGAGCTTCGCTACCTGCATCGCTGCCGGGCGGCTTGAATCTGGAATTGGCATGACCACATCGATTTGAGAGACATCAGTCTCACGGGCAATTTTTTCTGCCAAGTAATTGCCCATCAATAAACGCACGTCATAAACCGTCACGCCATCGATGCATGAATCTGGTCTTGCGAGATAAACGTATTCAAAAATACATGGGTTGAGCGTGGCGTTCTCTGCACAAAGCTTGCTTTGGAATTGGCCATCAAGACCAATGAAGATTGCTTCACCAGGTGCAACGTCTCTGACAAACTTGAATCCCAAACCTTCCAAGGTCACAGACTCAGAAGCGATCAACCATTCAGGGCCATTGGGCGTGTCCATGCGACCAATGCACAAAGGACGAATACCGAATGGATCACGGAAAGCCAATAAACCATAACCAGCAATCAAAGCCACAACGGCATAAGAACCTTTTAAACGCTTTTGTACTTTTGCAACTGCCGTGAATGCTGAGGCAGCATCCAATGCGATGCTGTCTGTGGCACGTTGAAGCTCATCAGCCAAGACGTTCAATAGAACTTCCGTGTCTGAATTCGTGTTGATGTGACGACGGTCACGGTAGAACATCTCATCACGCAAAGCAGGTGCATTCGTGAGGTTACCGTTATGCGCCAAGATAATGCCAAAAGGAGCGTTCACATAAAACGGCTGAGCCTCTTCTTCACTGCTGGCGGATCCTGCTGTGGGGTAACGGACCTGACCAATACCAGCATTGCCTGGCAAGCTGCGCATATTGCGTGTTCTAAATACATCACGCACCATGCCGTTGGCTTTATGCATGCTGAATGAACTACCGTTCATGGTAGCTATACCTGCGGCATCTTGACCGCGATGTTGCAAAAGCAACAATGCGTCATAGAGCAACTGATTCACTGGACTATTGCCTACTGCCCCGACAATTCCACACATAAAGACCTCTATCTTTTAAAACTACTTCTTCAACTGCCCAGACACCTGAGCAGCCCATTCATCTGGTAACCAAGCTTGAGCCATGCCAGTGAGCAACTCAATGGCTGGCAAAGTCCAAGCTTTACGCCATTCGCTTGTTTGAGTTGCTCCAGTCAACGACAAAAGACTACTCAAGACAACGATGACCAACAAACCTCTTAGAAGACCAAAAGCAAAACCTAAAAAACGATCCATCGGACTCAAGCCAGCATGCTGCATGATCTTTGCTAAAAAACGTCCAATCAATGCACAAATGATCATGGTCACAATGAACAAGATCACAAAGCCAAGAGCCAACTGGGTCATCTCACCACCTGGCACACCACTCAACCACTCTTTGGCCAACCAAGTGGCGTAGTGATAAGAAACCCAAGAAGCAGCCACCCATGCAATCAAAGCAAAAACTTCTCTGATCAAACCACGCCAAATCCCCAAAAGTGCTGAGATAGCTAGCACTGCAAAAAAAGCTATATCAACGACAGTGAAGGAAATGTTCATGATTCTTCAGATCCGTTCATCACTGTGGCTTTTGCTCAATGATCTTTGGACTCAAACCAACGTACTTGATCTTTTTCTCAGCTGCTTCAGCACTGGCTCTATCTTCGTAAGGGCCTGACCTCAAGAGGTGGAGCTTCACGCCCTCTTTATTGGTTCTGATTTCAATGTAGCTGCTGACTTTTTGTTCAGTTAATTTCTTTTGCCAATTTTTTACGCGCTCTTCTGATGAGAAGGCGCCAATTTGCACAATGAATTTACCGTTGGCATTGGCTGCCGGACTTGGGGCAGCAGACGTTGCTGGTGAGCGATTTTCCAGAATTGATAAAACTTCTTCGCCCTTGTCCAATGATTTGGCCACGGGTGTCGACTTATCTGTTTTAGCTTCTTCTTTTTTAACGTCTTTATTGTCTGTTGAAGTCACTGGTGCTGATGGTGCTGCTGCATCAGTGGTTTTGGATTCTTTAGCCTCTTCAAGCTTTTTCTCTTCTTTTGATCCAGGTTGAATGATCTGGATGGCAATGTCATTGCTGTGATGTTTTGGTTTTGAGTCAAAAATGATTGGCAGGCCAGCAACTGCCACTGTCACCAAGAAAATTGCGCCGATCAATCGATGTCTGGCTTTTTGACGCTCTGGGTCTTCTGTTAGACCATCCTCAACAGGTGTGTTGTTTTTGCTATTTGGGCGGTTAAGGAAAGGTAGGCGCATCAGCTAAGTTTTAAGTTCAAAGTTGTGTCATGGTTAATGAGCTTTTGCATTTCGGTAGGCCAGTACACCAGCAACGGTATAAAAAGACCCGAATACCGATATTCTATCACCCTCACCCGCCTTTTTTAAGGCTGATTCATAGGCCAAAGCAGGACTTGAGAAAACCTCTATTCCAGCGTCAGTTCCTTCTTTGAAGCCCAAAGATCTCAAGCGTGTCGCCAGCGATTCTGCCGAAGCCGCTCGAGGGGTCGGTAAATCGCAAAAATACCAAAAATCAATCTTGTCCATCATGGGTTTTAAGACCCCATCAATGTCTTTGTCTGCCATCGCACCAAACACAGCGATCGTGTAGGGATGGTAGGCCATGTTTTCGAGGTTTTGCGCAAGAGCAGCGCTGGCATGAGGATTGTGGGCCACATCCAAAATGATGGTGGGCTTTCCGGGCAGTACCTGAAAACGCCCTGGAAGCTCAACCCAAGCCATGCCGTTTCTGATTTCTTGAGCACCGACAGGCAAACGGTCTCTGACAGCAATCAGAGCAGCAATCACGGCGCTTGCATTGAGTAATTGGTTAGCACCCCGCAGCGCCGGATAACCCAACCCTGAAAAACGCTTGCCTCGCCCAGCCCAGCCCCACTGTTGTTTATCCCCCTGAAAGTTATAGTCCTTACCCAGCAACCATAAATCTGCGCCAATGGCTGTTGCATGATCAATCAAGGATTGGGGTGGCACAGGATCTGCGCAGATGGCAGGTTTATCAGAACGGAAAATGCCCGCTTTTTCAAAAGCGATTTTTTCTCTGGTGTCTCCAAGGTATTCCATGTGATCTAAATCGATACTGGTGACAATCGCACAATCTGTGTCAATCATATTCACGGCATCCAAACGACCACCCAAGCCAACTTCCAAGATCACTGCGTCTAGATTAGCCGATGCAAATAAATGCATGATGGCCAACGTCGTGAACTCAAAGTAAGTCAAGGTTGGTGGATTTGGCAAAGATACTCTGGCCAACTCCACTGCTCGGAAGTGTTCGAGCAAAAGTGCATCACTGGCGTTCTCGCCGTTCACACGGGCACGCTCGTTGAATGACAATAAATGAGGAGATGTGTGGCAACCAACTTTGTAAGAGGCGGCCAATAGGACACTCTCTAGTAAAGCGCAGGTAGAACCTTTGCCATTGGTGCCACCCACTGTGAAAACCACTGGCTTGAAATTTAGTTGAAGAGCTTCTTTGACGCGTGTGACACGCTCCAAGCCCATATCAATCCCAACAGGGTGTGCTGTCTCTAAGTGCCGCAGCCAATCATCTAAATTGTCAAACGTGTCAGGCAATTGAGCTTGAGGTCTTAAACAACAGAGTCTGTTGGTAGCTTCAATAGCAGCGCCAACAAATCAGCAATCTCTTTGCGCATTTGGCGACGATCCACAATCATGTCGATACCGCCCTTTTGCATCAAGAACTCTGAACGCTGGAAGCCCTCAGGCAGTTTTTCGCGAACGGTTTGCTCAATCACGCGAGGACCAGCAAAGCCAATCAAAGCTTTTGGCTCAGCCATCACCACATCGCCCATGAAAGCAAAACTGGCCGAGATACCACCCATGGTTGGATCGGTGAGAACACTGATATAAGGAAGTTTGGCATGCGCCAACTTCACCAACATCGCATTTGTTTTTGCCATTTGCATCAATGACAATAAACTTTCTTGCATACGAGCACCACCCGTGGCGCTGATACAAATGAAAGGAACCTTTTGTTCCAAGGCCATCTGAGCACCGCGCACAAAACGCTCACCCACCACAGAGCCCATGGAACCGCCCATGTATTGGAATTCAAAACAGGCAGCGACAACAGGAATCGTTTCAATCTTGCCGCCCATCACGATGAGCGCTTCAGATTCACCAGAAGCATCATTAGCCTCTTTAATACGATCGGGATATTTCTTGGAATCTTTAAATTTCAGCGGATCAGTTGGGTAGATATCAGCACCAATCTCGTAGCGGCCCTTTTCGTCCAAAAGACTATCCAAGCGTAAACGTGCGCCAATGCGCATGTGGTGACTACATTTTGGGCAAACCGATAAATTGGCCTCGATATCTGTGCTGTAAAGCACGGTTTCACAGCTGGGGCACTTAACCCAAAGACCCTCAGGTACGGATTTGCGATTAGCAGGATCCGTATGTTGGATTTGTGGGGGTAGTAATTTATCGATCCAGCTCATCAGTTTTCAACTATCCAGTGCATTAACTATCTAAAGCGACGCGAATTTCACGTATGAAGGTTTCAAGTGATTGTACCGCCTGGCCAGGGGCAGAATCCTCCAAAAGTCGAATAATTCGGCTGCCAATAACCACCGCATCCGCTGTTTTTGATACCGTACGGGCA
>CALKUJ010000268.1 GCA_937996825.1 uncultured Polynucleobacter sp.
GAATGGGCCCTGCTTTAAATACCGCATCTGCCATGAATGGCTACATCCTTGCAGACCGTGCTACCTGGATTAGCTTTAAAAACCGTGGCGATCTCACCATCTTGGTTCAAGGGGACCCAAAGCTCTTTAATCAATATGGCGTGATGTTGGTGAGCCCAAGCAAACACCCTCATGTTAAAAAAGCTGAAGGCCAGGCATTCATTGATTGGATCATCTCAAGCGAAGGACAACAAACCATCGCTAGTTATAAAGTTGAAGGCCAACAAAGCTTTTTCCCTAACGCTAAAAAATAATTTTTATTAGAAATACTTAATAAAGATTGTTGTAATTTCTTTGCTCAATCGACCTCGCTCATACGCGAGGTCGAAAAAACCATTAAGCTATCGCCATGTTATCGGCCTTCAATGATGCTTTTTCCCTCTTAGAAACTCTCGATGCCAATTTGATGGGCATCGTCATTGTTTCTTTGCAAGTCAGCCTCACCGCTCTTTTGGTAGGCTGTCTGTTAGGCATGCCTTTGGGCGCATTTATTGCTATTCAAAATTTTCCCGGTAGGCAAGGACTGATTGTTGTTCTAAATAGCTTGATGGGCGTACCTACGGTTATTGTGGGTGTTGTTATTTATTTACTCCTGTCACGCTCTGGTCCATTAGGTGATTTGAATTGGTTGTTCACGCCCAAGGGCATGATCTTGGCGCAGTCCGTTTTAACCACACCGCTCATTGCAGCACTCACCCGTCAGATCATTGAAGATGGCTGGCGTATTCATGGTGAAACCATGTCGGCGTTACGATTACCCATTACTGCAAAGCTTAAATGGCTTGTATGGGATTGCCGCTTTTCCCTATCAATTGCCCTGCTAGCAGGTTTTGCCAGAGCCATTTCTGAAGTGGGTGCCGTCATGATTGTGGGTGGCAATATTGATCGAGTCACGCGCACGATGACCACTGCAATTGCCTTAGAAACCAGCAAAGGTGATTTACCTCTTGCGCTTGCCTTGGGTCTTGTTCTCTTGGGCGTGGTTTTACTGGCTAATTTAATGACATCCATCATCAAATCTTTTGCTGAGCGTCGCTATGGATAAAGACATGATGATTGATTTGAACAACATTGTGATTCATCGAGATGAACGCAACATTCTCTCCGTTTCAACCCAAATTCCAAGACAAGGCATCACAGCAGTGATCGGTCCGAACGGCTCAGGTAAAACCACTCTGCTTAAACTATTGCATGGTGCCATTGAAGCAGATTCAGGAACGTACAAGCCTGGCTCAGACGAACTTGAGTCTGCATTGGTCTTGCATCACACCCCACTCATCAAGGCCAGCGTTAGAACCAATATGGCCATTGTTAAGGATAGCTTGGGTAAAAATAAGATCACAGACGATGATATTGACCAAGCCTTAGCCTCTGTAGGACTGACTCACCTTAAAAATCAATCCGCTTTGAAGTTATCTGCCGGCGAAAGACAGCGCCTGAGTCTTGCCAGAGCCAAGTGTCAGCGCCCGAAGATGATTCTTTTAGACGAACCTACTGCCAATCTAGATCCAAGCACCACAGAGCAGGTAGAAGCCATCATTCAGCAAATGGCAGATGAAGGGTGCGGCGTTATTTTCACATCCCATCACTTGGGTCAAGTTCAAACACTGGCAGACCGGATCATTTTCTTAAATGAAGGCGTATGTCTTGAATCAAGAAATACTCGCGACTTTTTTGAGAACCCTCAAACAGAAGCAGCGAAAAAGTTCATTGCTAGAGAATTGGGCTGGAAATAAGTTGGCATTGAGCTAATAGAGATCGAGCTGAATTAAATAGATATAAAAAATGCCGCATCAGCGGCATTTTTTAATTCAGACTTCATATCCAGCCATTTAAGCTAGATACTATCTCTTAGACTAAATCTTCAATCAATGAAGCCAAAGTCTCTGGTGGCAAAGATTCAACATGAGATGGGTACTCTTTATGATCGCAACCCACCTTCAATTGAGCTCCAGCCTTCAATGATTTGATCATGTCCTGAGTCAATTCAAATCTCAAGAAATGAACAGATGAAGTTTTATCAGCGGTTGTGCGATCCAAATCTTCATTGGCAATTGCATAAACACGAGGCTGACCTTCAACTTCAACAAAAACACGATGCTCAATACCAATTAACTTCGCCAAAGCAATCTTACGATCCGCTTCGTTCACATACTCTAGCTTCATGGTCACTTTGAAATTAGTGCCATCTGGAACCAAGGCATTGTATGTTTCCATTTCTTCTTGAATACCTTCATCTTCGAAGATCTTCTCAACACGCAGCATCTCTTGGATTTGATATTGCATCAAATACTTGTTCTCAAAAATCATATTGAGATGCTCACCCAAAATCACGGTTCTTTTTTTACGCTCAGCAATTGCCTTAAGACGCATTTCAGGGCGTGCTTTGTAATATGCCTCTAGGGACAATAATTCTTCACGCTTGATCTTACCCATTGTCTTCTCCATCTCACTACTCCTAACGATTCAATTAAAGGCCGTATGCCTTAGCTAAAAGAGAAATTGGATGTGCCATTTGTGACTTCTTCATCCCACCCTCTTCCATACCTTGTTCAATGTGGTGTCCAGCTAACTGGCAGTCTGAGCTAATGAAATCAGGCTCAGTGCTGGCCATGTTTTTAAACACTGGCTTACCAATCTTCATAGCAGTCTTGTGAAACTCTTTCTTCACACCCCAAGTACCAGCATGACCTGAGCAACGCTCAACCAAATTCACTTCTGTACCTGGAATCATTTGTAGAGTTTCTAGCGTTTTCTTACCAACGTTTTGCACACGCAAGTGACAAGGTACGTGGTAACTCACTTTGCCCAACTCAACTTTGAAATCATTCTTCAACAAACCATCTTTGTTACGAGCAACGAGATACTCAAACGGATCCCACATGGCTTCCTTGACCAACTGAACATCGGCCTCATCAGGGAACATCAAAGGTAACTCTTGCTTGAACATCAATGTGCATGATGGAATTGGGGTCACGATCGCATAACCCTCTTTTGCCAATTTAGCCAATTGCGGAATATTGATGTCTTTGTTTTTAGCAACAGACTCCAAATCACCCATCTCTAACTTTGGCATACCGCAACAAGCTTCTTTTTCAACCAACTTATAAGGGATCTCGTTATGAGCCAATAGCTTCAACAAATCTTGACCAATGCCTGGTTCGTTGTAGTTAATAAAGCATGTTGAGTACACAGCAACCTTACCAGGCGTCTTTTCGCCATCCTTAACAGGCCATGCTGCAGATTCCTTAGCGATTTGCTTGAATGTTTGCGGAGCATACTCAGGAATCCACGCATCTTTATCAACACCCAAAGTTGTTTCCATGACTGAACGCATCACCTTCGTGCTATTCACTGCATTCACAGCCTTGGTCACAATTGGAATACCAGCAAAGCTTCCCATCTTGTCAGTTGATGACAAGAGGTTGTCGCGGAATGTGGTCTCACCCTTCTTGTGCTTGATTGCTTTTGCTCGCAACATCAAATGAGGGAAATCAAGGTTCCATACGTGTGGTGGCGTGTATGGGCACTTGGTCATATAGCAAAGGTCACACAAGTAGCACTGATCAACGACCTTGTCGTAATCCTTCTTATCAACACCATGAACTTCACCATCATCAGTTGCGTCAACCAAATCAAACAAAGTTGGGAAAGAGCCACACAAGCTCACACAGCGGCGGCAACCATGGCAAATATCAAATACACGCTCTAACTCTTTGTTAAGCGATTCTTCGTTGTAGAAATCAGGATTTTTCCAATCGAGCGCGTGTCTTGTTGGGGCTTCTAAGTTACCTTCTCTCTGACTCATACCATTCACCTTTTATATTTTTGATTTTGTTGTTAATTTATTTACTTCAGTAAGACTTTTTATGAGATTCCCGAGATTGACATCTCAGGAATCCTTAAAAAGCCTTTAGAGCATCAGCGTATTAAGCGCCTAGTGCTTCCAAAGCCTTCTGGTAACGGTTAGCGTGTGAACGCTCAGCCTTTGCCAAAGTCTCGAACCAATCAGCGATTTCGTCGAAACCTTCATCACGAGCGATCTTGGCCATGCCAGGATACATATCTGTGTACTCGTGTGTTTCACCATGAACAGCTGCTTCTAGAGCTTCTTTTGGTGTACGGCCTGGAAGACCTGTACCTGGCTCGCCAGCGCCGCCTTCGATCAAGAATTCCATATGACCGTGTGCGTGACCAGTTTCACCTTCAGCTGTTGAACGGAACAATGCTGCTGTGTCGTTTTCACCAGCGATATCGCACATGTTCGCGAAATACAAGTAACGGCGGTTAGCCATTGACTCACCAGCAAAAGCTTCTTTCAAGCTCTGTTCTGTTTTGCTACCTTTTAATGTTGGCATTTTTTTACTCCTATCGATAGATTTAACTTCTAAGTCGGTTACGATAGCTACATGGCTTTGGACATCCAATGTCAAATAGCTATCTAACTAGACAGGCGTAGTTTATGTCTAAAACAACTCGATAGTTAAATTGTATTTATTAATTTTTCCAATAGTTTTTAACTAAAATACTAAAAATCTTCTAACCTATTGTTTTTAAATGGATTTAAATTACTTTTTCTTGGCAACAAGCATTGTTGCCCTCGCCGAAATTGGCGATAAAACCCAGCTTTTATCCTTGATGTTGTCTGCCAGGTACAAAGATCATCATTGGGCCATCATTTGGGGGATATTCATTGCAACCCTCCTCAACCATGCCTTGGCCGCTTTTTTAGGGAGTGCTATTTCTGCATGGATCAGCCCAGAGGTCATGAAATGGATTTTGGGTGGAGGTTTTATCGCACTGGGTTTGTGGCTTTTAATCCCCGATAAACTCGATGGCGACGAAGAAGCTCCCCCAACTCGCAGTACTTGGAAAGTATTCACCATCACCACATCATTATTTTTTATTGCTGAGATGGGCGATAAAACCCAAGTTGCCACAGTGGCTTTGGGTGCACGCTATGATGATTTATTAGCAGTTGTAATGGGCACCACAGCTGGCATGATGCTAGCGAATGCTCCTGCAGTTTGGTTAGGTAAAAAATTCACGAAAGCACTGCCTATCAAATGGGTGCACGCGATTGCCGCAGTCATCTTCATTGGTATTGGCGTGGTGACTTTATTTGTGAAGTTTTAAACAGTATTAAACATGAAGCAATTGTTTAAAAATTAATCAAGATTATTTTAGAGACATCGAATGGCACGCACAGAAAATCCAATCACCTTTTTAAGAAGCGAATACAAAGCACCGGCTTTTACTATTCAGACCGTTGATTTGGATATTGCTTTGAACCCATCAAAGACAATGGTGGTGAATCGGATGTCCATAGATCGGAAGAGCACACGTCTGAAATC